>CALZHS010000041.1:0-9845 GCA_945787265.1 uncultured Gammaproteobacteria bacterium
TCAGGCGACTGCGGCGGCGCTCTTCATGGTAAGTCTGGCCGGTTCCCGCCGGGATCAGTCGTCCCACGATGACGTTCTCCTTGAGACCGCGCAGGTCATCCTTGGCGCCCTTGACCGCAGCTTCGGTCAGCACACGCGTGGTTTCCTGGAACGAAGCGGCCGAAATGAACGATTCAGTGACCAGCGATGCCTTGGTGATACCCAGCAGGTCCTGCATATAAGTTGCCGGTTTCTTGCTCATCGCCACGGTCTTGTCATTGATATCGAGCACGCGCGCCTTGTCGACCTGGTCGCCACGCAACAGACGGGTATCGCCACCGTCGACAATCGTCACCTTGCGCAGCATCTGGCGCACGATTACCTCGATGTGCTTGTCGTTAATCTGCACACCCTGCAGGCGATAAACGTCCTGTACTTCGTTGACCATGTAGTTGGTCAGGTCGCGAACACCCTTGATGCGCACGATATCGTGTGAATCGAGCTCACCGTCGACCAGGATCTCGCCTTTTTCGACATGCTCACCTTCGAACACGTTGATGTGGCGGAATTTCGGAATCAGCGTTTCAATCGATTCACCTTCACTATCGGTAATCACCAGGCGCTTCTTGCCCTTGGTTTCCTTGCCGAACGAAACCGTACCGGTCATTTCGGCCAGAATCGCGGGCTCTTTCGGCTTACGCGCTTCAAACAGATCCGCAACCCGCGGTAAACCACCGGTGATATCGCGGTTCTTTGACGATTCCTGCGGGATCTTGGCAAGCACGTCGCCTACCTTGATCCGGGCACCGTCTTCGACGTTGACCAGCGCACCGCCCGGCAGCATGTAATGCACCGGGATATTGGTGCCGGCATAGCACAGCACCTTGCCCTTGGAATCAACGAGTTCGACCGTCGGGCGCAGTTCCTTGCCCGCATTGGAGCGAATCGAATCGTCCATAACCTCGATCGTGGTCAGGCCGGTCATGTCATCGACACGGTGCTGTACCGTAACCGCTTCGACAAAATCGGTAAACTTGACCTTTCCGGCGACCTCGGTGATAACCGGGTGCATGTGCGGATCCCAGGTCGCTAGCGTCTGGCCGGCGGTCACCTTGGCACCGTCGGTAGTTGCGAACTCCGAACCGTAAGGGATTTTGTAGCGCTCCTTTTCGCGGCCGGTGCAATCTCACCAGAGCGCGAGACCGCGACGAGGCGCTTGCTCGAGTTCTTGATCACCTTGACGTTGTGAAAGCGCACGGTACCGCTGTTCCTGACCTCGATGCTGTTGACCGATGCCGAACTGCTGGCGGCGCCCCCGATATGGAAGGTACGCATGGTCAACTGGGTTCCCGGTTCACCAATCGATTGGGCGGCTATAACCCCAATCGCCTCGCCCTTGCCCACTTTGTGACCGCGAGCCAGCTCACGCCCGTAACACTGAACGCAGATACCGTGGCGCGCTTCACAGGTGACCGCAGAACGCACCATCAGCTCGTCGACACCAATTTCATTGATCAGCTCGATCTCGCGCTCTTCCAGCAGGCTGCCGTTTTTAATAACAACTTTACCCTTATCGTCTTCCAGGTCCTGTTGCAGAACCCGTCCGAGGACACGTTCACCGAGATCGACAACGATATCACCACCCTCGATAACCGGGCGTAACAGGATGCCTTCATCGGTTCCACAATCATCCATGTTGACGACCAGGTCCTGCGATACGTCGACCAGGCGCCGCGTCAGGTAACCCGAGTTGGCGGTTTTCAGGGCGGTATCCGCGAGACCCTTACGTGCGCCATGGGTCGAGATAAAGTACTGCAGCACGTCCAGTCCTTCGCGGAAGTTCGCGGTAATCGCGTTTTCGATAATCGATCCATCCGGCTTGGCCATCAAACCACGCATACCGGCCAGCTGGCGAATCTGCGCAGCAGAACCCCGCGCGCCCGAGTCGGCCATGACGAAAATCGAGTTGAACGAATCCTGCACCACCTCGTTACCCTCGGCATCAACCACGGTTTCCTTGCCGATTTCATTCATCATTGCGCGCGCCACCTTGTCGTTGGCGTGCGACCAGATATCAACCACCTTGTTGTAACGTTCGCCCGAGGTAACCAGGCCGGTAGACCATTGTTTTTCGATATCCTTGATCTCTGCTTCCGCGGCCTTGATCAGCTCGGTCTTGTTTTCTGGCACGATCATGTCGTTAACGCCGATAGAAATACCGGACCGCGTAGCGTAGTGATAGCCGGTATACATCAACTGGTCAGCGAGAATGACGGTATCCTTGAGCCCGACCTCGCGATAACAGGCGTCGATCAACTTGGAAACTGCTTTCTTATCAAGCGTCTGGTTGATCAGTGAAAACGGCAACCCTTCGGGCAGCATCTCGCTCAGGATTGCACGCCCCACGGTGGTTTCGACAAGTGAGCGAACGCCAACCTGATTACCTTTTTCATCCTTTTGGAACTCCGATACCCGGCACTTGATACGCGCCTGCAGCGCAACCACCTTGCTGTGATAGGCGCGCAGCACTTCCTTGGCATCGGCAAATACCATGCCCTCGCCCTGGACATTGACTTTTTCCCGGGTCATGTAATACAGCCCGAGGATAATGTCCTGGGTTGGCACGATAATCGGCTTACCGTTTGCCGGAGACAAAATATTATTTGACGACATCATCAGCGCGCGAACTTCCAGCTGCGCCTCGATCGACAGCGGCACATGCACCGCCATCTGGTCACCGTCGAAGTCCGCGTTGAAAGCGGTACAGACCAGCGGGTGTAGCTGGATTGCCTTACCTTCGATCAGGATCGGTTCGAACGCCTGGATACCCAGTCGGTGCAGGGTCGGCGCACGATTGAGCATGATCGGATGTTCACGAATGACCTCTTCGAGGATATCCCAGACTTCCGCGACTTCACGCTCCACCAGTTTCTTTGCCGCCTTGATCGTGGTCGCCAGACCGCGCAACTGCAGCTTGCTGAAGATAAAAGGCTTGAACAGCTCCAGCGCCATTTTCTTCGGTAATCCGCACTGGTGCAGCTTGAGCGTCGGACCGACCACGATAACCGAACGGCCAGAGTAGTCGACGCGCTTGCCGAGCAGGTTCTGCCGGAATCGACCCTGCTTGCCCTTGATCATGTCCGACAACGATTTCAGCGGACGCTTGTTGGTACCGGTGATCGCGCGACCGCGACGACCATTGTCGAGCAGCGCATCGACCGATTCCTGCAACATGCGCTTTTCGTTGCGCACGATGATATCGGGCGCGTTCAGTTCGAGCAGCCGCTTGAGTCGATTGTTACGGTTGATAACGCGACGATAGAGATCGTTCAGATCGGAGGTCGCGAAGCGGCCACCATCGAGGGGCACCAGCGGGCGCAGGTCGGGCGGCAGCACCGGCAGCACGGTCATGACCATCCATTCGGGACGATTACCCGAATCGATAAATGCCTCGACCAGCTTTAGGCGCTTGGACAGGCGCTTGAATTTTGTTTCCGACTTGGTGCTGTCGATTTCGTCGCGCAATTCCTGTGCTTCGTGGTTCAGATCCACGTCCTGCAGCAGTTCATACACGGCTTCGGCACCCATTTTGGCATTGAAATCATCGCCGAATTCCTCAATCGCCTCGAGATAAGACTCGTCGGTCAGCAGCTGGCCCTTTTCCAGCGTCGTCATGCCGGGGTCGATGACGACAAAACCCTCGAAGTACAGCACGCGCTCGATATCGCGCAGCGTCATGTCGAGCAACAGGCCGATACGTGACGGCAGCGATTTCAGAAACCAGATATGCGCAATCGGGCAGGCCAGTTCGATATGACCCATGCGCTCACGACGTACCTTGGTCTGGGTTACCTCGACACCGCATTTTTCACACACGACACCGCGATGCTTGAGACGCTTGTACTTGCCGCAAAGGCATTCGAAATCCTTGACGGGACCGAACACCTTGGCGCAGAACAGACCATCACGTTCGGGCTTGAAGGTCCGGTAATTGATCGTTTCCGGTTTTTTAACCTCGCCATATGACCAGGAGCGCACCATGTCAGGTGACGCCAAACCTACCCGGATGTGGTCAAAGTCTTCGTCCGCACCCTGCTTCTTCAATAGATTAAGTAAGTCTTTCATGATTACTCCTGCTCAAGTTCAATGTTCAGGCTCAGGGAGCGAATTTCCTTGAGCAGTACGTTAAACGATTCGGGCATTCCCGGCTCCATGCTGAAATCGCCATCGACTATATTCTTGTACATCTTGTTACGGCCGTTTACGTCATCCGACTTGACCGTCAACATTTCCTGCAGCGTGTAGGCAGCGCCGTAAGATTCGAGCGCCCAGACCTCCATCTCGCCGAAGCGCTGGCCACCGAACTGCGCCTTGCCCCCGAGCGGTTGCTGGGTCACCAGGCTGTAGGGACCGGTGGAGCGTGCGTGCATCTTGTCATCCACGAGGTGGTTGAGTTTCAGCATGTACATGTATCCCACGGTAACCGGCCGATCAAAAGCTTCGCCGGTGCGGCCGTCGATCAGCGTGGTCTGGCCGGTTTCAGGCAGCTCGGCCAACGCGAGCATATTCTTGATCTCCTCTTCCTCGGCGCCGTCGAACACCGGCGTTGCCATCGGCACGCCGTCGCGCAGGTTGCGGCAGAGTTCAATCACGTCATCGTCGCTGAGTTCCTTTACCCTCAGCTTCTCCGAGTTATTGTTGTAGATCTTTCTGAGGAAAGTCTTCAACTCCTCGACCTTGCGCTGGTTGTCCAGCATTTCGCCAATCTTGAGCCCGAGTCCGGCCGCGGCCCAACCGAGGTGTGCCTCAAGAATCTGGCCGACATTCATGCGCGAGGGCACGCCAAGCGGGTTCAATACCACGTCGACCGGGGTACCGTCCTCGCGATAAGGCATGTCTTCCTCGGGAACGATCATCGAGACCACGCCCTTGTTACCGTGACGGCCGGCCATCTTGTCGCCCGGTTGCATACGACGCTTGACCGCGACATAAACCTTGACCATTTTCAACACGCCGGGTTTCAGATCGTCACCGGCGGTTACCTTGCGCTTCTTTTCCTCGAACAGGGCATCAAATGCTGCCCGTTGCGAATCAAGCTGCTGGTTCAGTGATTCGAGCTGCTTGGCCAGCTTGTCGTCAATGGTGCGTATCTTGGCCCATTGATCACGACCGATAGACTCGAGATAAGCCGCGGTAATCACGCCATTTTTCTTCATGCCTCCCGGCCCACCACTGGCTTTTTTACCCGTGATCAGACGTGCGACGCGTTGATAGATGTTCTCCTCGATAATGCGGAACTGATCGTCGAGGTCTTTCTTCAGCGAATCGATTTCGATGCGCTCGTTATCCAGCGCACGAGCGTCTTTTTCGACACCATCGCGCGTGAACACGCGTACGTCGACCACGGTTCCGGTAACGCCGGATTTCATGCGCAGCGAAGTATCTTTAACATCGGAAGCTTTTTCACCAAAGATGGCGCGCAACAGTTTTTCTTCAGGCGTTAGCTGGGTCTCACCTTTCGGGGTTACCTTGCCCACCAGGATATCGCCCGGCTTGACCTCGGCACCGACATAGACCACGCCGGATTCGTCCAGCTTGGAAAGCAGTCCTTCACTGACGTTCGGAATATCGGCAGTAATCTCCTCTGCGCCAAGCTTGGTATCACGAGCAAGACAGCTCAGCTCTTCGATGTGAACGGTGGTAAATCGATCTTCTTTCACCACGCGCTCGGAAAGCAGGATTGAATCCTCGAAGTTGTAGCCATTCCAGGGCATGAATGCGACCTGCATGTTCTGTCCCAGTGCGAGCTCGCCGAGATCGGTCGAGGCGCCATCGGCCAGCACGTCGCCCTGCTCGATAACGTCGCCCGGCTTAACCAGCGGCTTCTGGTTGATGCAGGTGTTCTGGTTCGAACGCGTGTACTTGGTAAAGTTATAGATATCGACCCCCGGCTCACCGGCGCTGGTCTCTGCATCGTTAACCCGCACCACCACCCGGCTGGCGTCGACAGAGTCGACCACACCGCCACGCAATGCCTTGACCGTAGTGCCCGAATCGACCGCAACCGCACGTTCCATGCCGGTGCCGACCAGCGGCTTTTCGGCGCGCAAACAGGGGACAGCCTGGCGCTGCATGTTGGAGCCCATCAATGCACGGTTGGCATCATCATGCTCAAGGAACGGGATCAGGGAAGCAGCCACCGATACGATTTGTTTCGGTGACACGTCCATGTAATCGATCTTGTCGGAGGTAGACAGGATCGATTCGTTATGATGACGGCAGGGAATCAAGTCATCGGTCATGACACCCCTTTTATCGAGCGTCACGTTTGCCTGTGCTATCTGGTACTGACTTTCCTCGATCGCCGACAGGTACTCTACCTGGCTCGTGACCTTGCCGTTTGTCACTTTACGGTACGGGGTTTCCAGAAATCCGTAATGGTTGGTGCGCGCGTAAACCGAAAGCGAATTGATCAGGCCGATATTCGGTCCTTCAGGCGTTTCGATCGGGCAAACCCGTCCATAATGCGTCGGATGCACATCACGCACCTCGAATCCGGCGCGCTCACGCGTGAGGCCACCAGGCCCCAGTGCCGATACGCGACGCTTGTGGGTAACCTCGGATAGCGGATTGTTCTGGTCCATGAATTGTGACAACTGGCTGGAGCCAAAAAACTCCTTGACTGCTGCGGCCACCGGCTTGGCGTTGATAATATCCTGCGGCATCAATCCTTCAGACTCAACCAGCCCGAGGCGATCGCGCACCGCACGCTCAACGCGCACGATACCGGTACGAAAGGCGTTCTCTGCCATTTCACCGACGCTGCGAATACGACGATTGCCCAGGTGATCGATGTCGTCGACATGGCCATTTCCGTTGCGTATATCTATCAGGACTTTCATCACGTCGACGATATCTTCGGTCGACAAAATGCCCTCGCCGTCGATGCTTTCACGACCCAGGCGCCGGTTGAACTTCATACGCCCGACTTCTGACAAATCGTAGCGTTCAGCGTTAAAGAACAGGTTTTGAAACAGGTTTTCAGCCGATTCACGCGTCGGCGGCTCGCCGGGGCGCATCATGCGGTAAATTTCAACCTTGGCCTCGAGATCGTTGGTGGTTGGATCCAGCGCCAGCGAGTTTGAAATATAAGGCCCGCGATCGACTTCGTTGGTAAAAATCGTACTGACCTGCTTGATGCCCTTTTCCCGAATCATCGCCAGCATTTCTTCGGTGACCTCGTCATTCGCATTGGCGAAAATTTCGCCGGTTTCCTGGTCGACCAGGCTCTCCGCCAGGATCTTGCCTATTACGTAGTCATCGGGGACGGCGAGCTGCTTGATCTTGGAACTCTTCAGCTGTTTAACATGCAGCGCCGTGATTCGACGACCCTGCTGTACCAGCACCTTGTTCCTGACTTTAATATCAAAGGTTGCGGTTTCACCCTTCAACCAGTCGGCATTCAGCACCATATTGATACCGGCCTTGGTGAACTTGAACACGTTGTGATCGAAAAACGTTTCCAGCATCTGCACGTTGTCAAAACCGAGCGCGCGCAGCAGGATGCTGGCGGGCAGCTTGCGGCGACGATCGATGCGTACGAACAGGGAATCCTTGGGGTCGAATTCGAAATCGAGCCAGGATCCCCGGTAAGGGATAACGCGGGCAGAAAACAGGAGCTTGCCGGAAGAATGGGACTTACCCCGGTCGTGATCAAAGAAGACGCCCGGCGAACGGTGCAGCTGCGATACGATAACGCGCTCGGTACCGTTGATGACAAAGGTGCCGTTTTCGGTCATCAGGGGCATCTCGCCCATGTAGACTTCCTGTTCCTTGATATCCTTGACCGAGCGGTTTTTGGCCGAGGCCTCCTTATCGTAGATCACGAGGCGCACCAGCACGCGCAACGGTGCCGCATAGGTCAGGCCGCGGATTTGACATTCCTTGACGTCGAATACCGGATCGCTGATGCGGTAGCTGACATATTCGAGCTCGACATTGCCGCTGAAGCTCACAATCGGGAAAATAGACTCGAAGGCACGCTGTAATCCTGTGCCCTCCTGTTCACCATCGGGATTGAGAAAACGCTTGTACGAGTCAGTTTGAATTGCGAGCAGGTAAGGCTCGTCGATCACGGCCGGCCGCTTGCCAAAATCTCTGCGAATTCGTTTTTTCTCAGTAAAAGAGTATGCCATCTATAGTCACCACTAATAACGTTTTCATGTTGCTTCCAGGCACCGCAGGCAACTGGAAGCACGCGCGGGCCGATGACTTTTCAGTCATCAGCCCGGGCTTGTTAAGTACGGGCACAGCTCACCTGCATAGCTCGACGCGAATAATGTACGCACGTCAAAGCGAGCGCATCGCGACAAGGTTTCGCCGACCACAAATCAGAGGGCGGCGAGAAATGCAGGCGAGTGCCCAACAACCGCGAACTACTTGAGCTCTACAGTTGCGCCAGCTTCTTCAAGCTGCTTTTTCAACTCCTCGGATTCATCTTTGGAGGCACCTTCCTTAACGGTGGTCGGTGCACCTTCAACCATGTCCTTGGCTTCTTTCAATCCGAGGCCGGTAATCGCGCGAACCGCCTTGATGACGCCAACTTTCTTGTCGCCAAAACCGGTCAGAACCACGTCGAACTCGTCCTTCTCTGCAGCCGCCTCTGCGCCGGCATCGCCGCCCGCGGCAGCTGCCGGGGCTGCAGCCACGGCGGCAGCAGCAGAAACGCCGAACTTCTCTTCCATCGCGGCGATTAAATCGACGACTTCCATGACCGACATGTTAGATAAAGTTTCCAGAATATCTTCTTTTGAAACTGCCATTGATTTTCTCCTGATACAGAATTTTAAATAGTGTTACTTCTGGTCGCGTATGGCGGCAACGGTTCGGGTCAACTTGCCGGGCACCTCGTTCATGGTGCGGGCCAGTTTCTCGACCGGTGCTTTCATTACGGCCATCAGCATGCTGATAGCTTGATCGTAGGTTGGCATCGAAGCCAGGCGCTTGATTTCCGAAGGATCGAGCAGCTCACCACCCAGGGCGATCAGCTTGACAACCAGCTTCTCGTTGTCTTTCGAGTAATCTCGCAAAACCCTGGCGGCACCGCCGGGTTCTTCCATCGAAAATGCATAGACCATCTGGCCCTGCAAGGCTTCATTCATACAGCCGTAGTCGGTACCTTCAAAAGCGCGCTTGGCCAGGCTATTCTTGACCACCCGCATTTGAACATTCGACTCACGAGCCTTGACGCGCAACGCGGTCATCTCGCCAACAGTCAAGCCCTGGTACTCGGCGGCAATGACAGAGTGTGCCTGCGCAGCAACCTCGGCTACTTCACTGACAACATTCTGCTTTTGCTGGAGAGTTAAAGGCATATGACTTCTCCTGATTAAGTTAAATAACCGGGCTCGCGCCCGGACCTCCGTCCCTGTTCGGTATCGCTACCGTTTTCCTTACGACTTCTTAACCAGGAAACCCTGTCTCAGAAGATCGTCTGCGCAGGAAATTAAGGTTGTTAAACCACCCGCGGTCTTTGACGAGTAGCCTGTCAACGACAAGCTGCCTCAAAGATCCTTAACTATCCGTCATTTCCGCAACAGCGGAAATGACTCCTCAAAACGTCACTTAAGCGTCAAAGACGCCTGGTCAACGGCAAATCCCGCCCCCATCGTGGTCGAGATTGAAATTTTCTGCAGATAAACACCCTTCGCCGAACTCGGCTTGGCTTTTTGAAGATCGGCCAGTAAAAATTCTAGATTTTCACGCAATTGCTCGACCTCGAAACTCGCCTTGCCGATGGTGCAATGAACAATGCCGCCCTTGTCGGTGCGGTAACGTACCTGCCCTGCCTTGGCATTCTGTACAGC
>CALZHS010000041.1:9879-12394 GCA_945787265.1 uncultured Gammaproteobacteria bacterium
CCCAGTTGGCCAACAACGCCCATCGCATCCGGGCTCGCGATAACGACGTCGTAATTAAGATCGCCAGCCTTCATCGCGTCTGCCAGCTCCTGCATGCCAACAATGTCGGCACCGGCCGCTTTGGCCTTGTCTGCATTTTCACCCTGGGTAAAAACGGCGACACGAACCTGTTTCCCGGTACCGTTTGGCAATACGCTGGAACCTCGCACGTTTTGGTCCGATTTACGCGCGTCAACGCCCAGGTTGATCGCCGCATCCACCGACTCGTCAAATTTGGCGGTGCTGCACTGTTTCAACAGAGATAATCCGTCATCGATCGGATACTGCTGCGTGCGATCGAACTTGCTGCGAATTTCCGCCATGCGCTTCGACATCTTGGCCATGCTAAACGCCCTCCACGTCGAGACCCATACTGCGGGCGCTGCCGGCGATAATGCGGACCGCCGCATCCATATCGTTGGCATTTAAATCTTTCATCTTGGTGGTCGCAATCTCTTCGAGCTGCGCGCGGGTCACGCTGCCGACCTTGTCGGTATTCGGCGTACCGCTACCCTTTGAAACGCCCGCTGCTTTTCTCAGCAATACGGCTGCCGGCGGCGTTTTAATTTCAAAAGTAAAGCTCTTGTCGGTATAAACCGCAATGACCACCGGCAACGGCATGCCGTTTTCGACATCCTGGGTCTGCGCATTGAATGCTTTACAGAATTCCATGATATTGAGGCCATGTTGGCCAAGCGCAGGCCCGACGGGCGGGCTCGGATTTGCGGCACCCGCGGGCACCTGCAACTTGATGTAGTTCTCGATCTTCTTTGCCACAATCCTGTCTCCCGGGTGCTGGCGGATGGATCGAGTCCACCCTCCCCGTCGTGAGGTTTAAAGCTGCTAAGCTTGCAGATCCTGCGTTTAAAATTCGCGAAAAATGATCATTTACTGCCGTGTAAACTCCGCTTTTTCGCGAATTTTGCCTTGTCTCTGCTGCGCTAGCGTCGCTTTAAAATTACCTCTGTTAATAAAACAATCCGATTACTCGGAATTCTTTACTAGCCTTTCTCGACCTGGCCAAAGGCTAATTCGACCGGTGTAGAACGACCAAAAATCTGTACCGAAACGAGCATTTTGCTCTTTTCATAGTTCACTTCTTCAACCACACCGTTGAAGTCGTTAAATGGGCCATCGTTGACGCGCACCACTTCGCCCACTTCGAACAATACCTTCGGACGTGGCTTATCAACCCCTTCCTCAACCCGGTTCAGGATCGCATCCGCTTCGGCTTCACTGATCGGTGCGGGTTTGTCGCTGGTGCCACCAATAAATCCGAGAACCTTGGGTACCTGCTTGACCAGGTGCCAGGTATCGTTGTCCATCTCCATTTGTACCAGCACGTATCCCGGGAAGAACTTGCGTTCACTCTTGCGTCGGCTGCCTTCGCGCATCTCGACCACTTCCTCGGTCGGTACCATGATTTCGCCGAACTTCTTCTTGTGTTCGGACGTGGCGATGCGACTTTCCAGCACCTTTTTTACATAGGATTCAAATCCTGAGTAAGCATGGACCACGTACCAGCGTCGATTCGACTCTGGCTCTTTCTTGACCACGGGCGCTGCAACCACCTGGTCTTCGGCGGCCGCGGCCACTGGCAATTCTGTTGGCTCGGTTTCTGTAACCTCGGGCTCGACCACTGCATCCGCTTCTACCGCTGTGGTTTCTGCCGCCGGCTCTGCGACGGTCTCCGGTTCGGTTACCTCGATCACGGGTACTTCTTCGTCAGCCGCTGCCTCGATTGCCGGTGCTTCCGCCTCGGCCGAGGAATCACCGGCAGTCTTCGACTCGGCTGCCTCGGTATCGGACGCCTCCGCTTCGGCCGCAGTGTCGGTTTGCGTTTCCGCGGTCTCGGCCACGGAATTTTCAGTGGCCCCCGATTCGTCTGCGCCGGCCATTTCGTCTTCGATAGCAGGCTTTTTCACGGGGTCGGCATCCGGGTCCTCGATCACGACTTCTGCCAGCTTGTCTTCTTCGTCAACCATCGCTATTAAACCAGTAATTTACTCACGCCCCATCCCAGGAACATATCGAACAACCACAACATGATCGCAACCAGGATAACCATAAACAAAACCGCTATCGTGGTTTGCAGCGTTTCCTGGCGGGTCGGCCAGACGACTTTACGCACTTCAACGCGGGCGTCTTTGACAAAACCGAGGCTTCGTCGGCCAACATCACTCGTTGCCGCGATTAAAAACGCGACCACGGCAACCGCCAACATGCCCAGCACGCGCAGTAACTGAGACTCTTCTTCAAAATAATAAAAACCAACCACGCCGGCAATAAGTACCGCCACGGCCGTCATTAATTTGAATGTATCGATTGCCGATGTTGACTGTTCGGTCTTGCTGACCACTAAATACCTCGAATATCTACAATAATGGCAGGACAGGAGGGAATCGAACCCCCAACCTGCGGTTTTGGAGACCGCTGCTCTGCCAATTGAGCTACTGTCCTAATCTGGTGACAGGAC
>CALZHS010000042.1 GCA_945787265.1 uncultured Gammaproteobacteria bacterium
GAAAATCCAGGCCAGACTGCTGACGCTTGGGGTCGAGATAGTCGTTTCGCATCAACTGCTCGAAGTCGCCGAGGGTGAGGTGAGGATTGCGAATATTTACAGCGCTCAGCATCAGCAGCAACTCGATTTCGAAACCCTGATCATGGTGACTTCGAGACAACCGGATGATGTGCTGTACCAGGCCCTGCTGGAACAGGAGCATCGTTTTGAAACCCTGCGCGCAATCGGTGATTGCAACGCGCCGGGTACCGTCGCGGCCGCTGTTTACGACGGTCACTCCGCGGCACGTCACCTGGAATCAGGCCAGGATGTTTATGCGCCCCTGTTTGCGCGCGAATTGCCCGCGCTGGATTGATCGCGTTAGTTCAGGACTTGTTGGCGGCAAACCGGTACAGCATCTCGAGACCCAGCGTGGCGCCCGCCAGGGACGTGAGTTCGGCGTGATCGTAGGAAGGTGCCACTTCGACCAGGTCCATGCCGACCAGGTTTATTCCGCTCAGGCCGCGGATAATTTTAAGCGCACGATCCGTCGATAAACCACCCACCACCGGGGTGCCGGTACCGGGCGCATAACTCGGGTCGAGACAATCGATATCGAAAGTCAGGTAGCAGGGGCTGTCACCCACGCGCTTATGGATGCGCTCGACGATGGCTTCGACATCGAGATCGTTGGCAATCGCCGCACTGATCACTTCGAACTCGTGCCTGCTTTCGGTGTAGGTGGTGCGAATCCCGATCTGGATACTTTTATCGGCGTCGATAATGCCTTCGCGCGGCGCGTAGTAAAACATGCTGCCGTGGCTGCAGTTCGAACCGGGCTCGGCATAGGTATCGGTGTGGGCATCGAAGTGAATCAGCGCCAGCTTGCCGTGCTGCTGATGATGGGCGCGCAGCAGCGGCAGGGTGACGAAATGATCGCCGCCAAAACTGAGCGTCGCTTTACCGGCGGCGAGCAACGGGCCGTAGTGAGATTCGACCTCGGCAAAAAATCCCTCGGTGCTGCCGGTCGGGAACTCGAGGTCGCCATAGTCGGCGATGCGAATCCGGTCACGCAGGTTGAAATCCCACGGCCAGCGCTGTTCTTCCCAGGTCAGGAATGAACTCGCCCGGCGTATCGCAACCGGCCCGCTGCGGGTACCGGAGCGCCCGGTCGTGCCCAGGTCGTAGGGCAGGCCGATCACGAACACGTCGGCATCGTCGGGATTGCGCGACAGGGGTCTGCCCAGGTAACCGTAAACATTGGCGTACATGGAATCGCCGGTAGTAAAGTCATTCCCACTCATTTATAGGTACCAGTCGTATTCTCTGGGGCTGATGAAGTTCTGGAAGGCCTGGGCTTCGGCACTGCGATGGCGGCAGTATAACTCGACGAAATAACGGCCCATGATATTCTTCAATGCCTCGTTTTCAAACGTCGTCGCCAGCGCTTTTGCCATATCCAGTGGCAGGTTTTCATCGCGCCCGGTAACCGCCGCCATGGTCGGCGCACCCGGGTCCAGTTCGTTTTCAATACCGTGCAACATACCAGCGAGGGTAGCCGCCATCGCCAGGTAGGGATTGGCATCGGCGCCCGGAACCCTGTTTTCGACACGCCAGGCACCCTGCTTGGCCAACGGGATTCGAAACGCGACGGAACGGTTTTCATCGCCCCAGGTCAGGCTTACCGGTGCACAGCTGGTGCCGCCGACGTAGCGACGGTAGGAATTGATATTGGGCGCCCAGAACGACATCGCCGCCGGCATCGTTGCGAGCAGACCCCCGATTGCCTGGTGCAGGCGTGGGTGCGCCTTGTTGCCCCGCGCAAAAATATTCTTGCCCTTGCTGTCGACCACGCTGATATGCATGTGCAGCCCGTTGCCGGCATGTTCCAGCATCGGCTTGGCAATGAAGCTCGCGCCCATTTTGTGTTTCTTGGCAACTTCGATCACGATTCGTTTGAACAGGCAGGTTTCGTCGGCCGCCCGCAGCACGTCGGCGTGATGATTGAAATTGATTTCGAACTGGCCGGGCCCGAGTTCCGAAGAAATTGCCCCGGTGTCGATATTCTGCAATTGGCAGGCATGAAGGATATCGTCGATGACTTCTTCGAAGTCACCAATACGCGCGTTCGACAGGACTGTCGCGGTATCCGGGCGCCCGGTTTTTGGATTGCGCACCAGTTGTATCCGGCCCCTGGCGTTGCGCTTTGCCTGGAACAGGTAAAACTCGAGTTCGAACGCAACCATCGGATGCCATTTCCTGGCAGCGAATGCCGCCAGTACTTTTTGCAGTACCTGGCGCGGTTCGAAATACGAGGGCTCGTCAGCGCTACAGGTCGTCGCAAGCACCTGCGCGCGCGGCCGGTTGCCCCAGTTGGCCAGGCACAGACTGCCGGGTACCAGGTAGAAATGCGCATCGGGGTCGCCATCATCAATACCGTATTGAATCCCGTCCAGCGGTTCTCCCAGCGTACTGAGGACGAACATGCTGGCCGGCATCGCGAGTCCTTCCTCGGCGAAGGTCGCCAGTTTTCCGACCGGGTAACGCTTGCCGAAAAAATGCCCGCAGACATCCGTGGCCAGCACCTCGAACTGTTTTACTTCGGGGTTCGCTTTCAGAAAGCGGGTGATTTCACGTTTGAGTCGATTGCTGTCCGGATGATTCATGGAAACCAGTGTCGCCCTCTACGCGAAATACTTTGTGATCACGCAAGGTAGCGCGGGACGTAATTCCGGGTTAAACGGAATCACAGGGTTATCTAATATTGTGATCACGATATTTCGCCTGTGACCGCCGGTCAGGCGACTCCCTGGAAGTAATTATGAATGCCTTCAACCGTGTTGATTGAAGCGATTCCGTCGCGAATATCAGCCTCGATTGCGCGTCGCAAGCCAAACAGGTTTCTCTGCCGCAATGCCTCGAGGGCTTCAACGTGACGATCGACCAGGTATACTTTTTCCAGCTTGCTGATCGCGATGCGCGAAAAGGGACCGAGCTGCAACCACAGGCTTTCGATCAATGGCACCGAGATCTGGAATGGGTTGGCACAATACAAATGGCGATGAAACGCCTGGTTGTGAAGGCTGATATTATCGACATCGTTTTGCTCGACCGCGGTATCAATCCTGGCGTCTATTTTCTCGAGAATCTCGATATCCGGCTCCTTTATATAGGGTAATGCGCCCTCTGCAGCATGGGTTTCGAGCAATATTCTCAGTTCACAAAGCTCGCTGAATTTTTCGGCGGTCATCGCCGGGACAATCACGCGGCGATTGTTTTTGACTTCGACCGCGCCCTCGCATGCCAGGCGATGCAGTGCCTCGCGGACCGGCATAGGGCTGACCTGCAGGATTTCGGCAAGGCCGCGAATGGTCAGGGGTTTACCCGGTTCGATGCGCCCGCATAACAGGTTGTTTCGAAGTAACTGGTAGACCCATTGGTGAGTTTTCAGGTCATCCGTTTTCTTTATCATCAACAGCTTTAAAGCGTCTGGATCAGTTGACTTCATGCCTTTATGTCCGTGGGCGGATAGGCGAAATATTTAATCACAAATGCAGGGGCATCGCTAATGATAGTGTTGCCTGGGACGTTGCATGATCGATAGAATATGATCACATTATTCAGGCCCGCGCGTGAATTTGTGTTTGCAACTGCAGCCGGGTGGTATATTTAGCGCATCTTGACCAGGTAATACGTATGAAAATCGGAATCCTCGAAACCGGCCTGTTGCGCGAAGAAATGGCCGCTCGCTTCGATCCCTACCCCGTCATGTTTGAACGTTTCATTGGACTCGGCGGCGGTGATCTCGAATTCGAGTCATTTTGCGTGATCGGTGGAGAAATGCCGGCATCTATCGACGTTTGCGACGGCTGGCTGATCACCGGTTCCCGCCACGGTGTTTACGATAATCTCGACTGGATGTTTCCGCTAGCGGATTTCGTTCGGGAGCTTGCGGTCAACAATATCCCGTTGATCGGTGTGTGTTTCGGACACCAGATCATCGCCCAGGCACTAGGTGGTGAGGTGGTCAAGTCGGATAAAGGCTGGGGTGTCGGCTTGCACCAGTATCGAATCGATCAGCAACATTCCTGGATGGGGACGGATACAGATCCGATCAGTATTTACGCCTTTCACCAGGACCAGGTCATAAAATGTCCGGATAGCGCGGCGGTTTTTTTAAGCTCCGAGTTCTGTCCCTTTGCAGGGCTGAGTTATGGTGATTCGATTATCAGCCTGCAGGCGCATCCCGAGTTTGAAGATGACTATGAAACGGCATTGCTGGAGGCATACGGCGGAACCGTGGTGCCTGCCCAGGTAGCGCAACAGGCGCTGGCGTCAATGAGCGGCGGTAAACATGAGGATCGACAACGACTCGCCGACTGGTTTGTGTCGTTTTTCCTTTCGCGCCAGCAACGACAGCAGGCACGGCCATCCCGGCAGGCGCAATAGCGGTGCCCGCAATATAGTTGTTTTAAGACAGGGCCTGTTTCGGCCGTTCGAGCTGGGCGACTAGAAATTCTTCAAATTCGGCGCGTGGCATCGGTTTACCGAAGTAGTAGCCCTGCAGAAAATTGCAGTTCAGTAATTTGAGGTACTCCCATTGCTCTTCAGTCTCGACACCTTCGGCGATAACTTCGAGGCGCAATCCGTGGGCCATTGCGATGATCGCCTGCACCAGCACCGTATTCTCCTTGTCATCGGGCAGGTCCATGATAAAGCTGCGATCGATTTTAACGGTGTTGACCGGGTAATTCTTCAGGTAACTCAGGGCGGAAAATCCGGTGCCGAAGTCATCCACCGAGAGCCTGACACCGAAATCACTAATCGCGTTGATATAGGTATTAACCTCGGGCGAATCGTCCAGTAACAGGCCCTCGGTGATTTCCACTTCCAGCAGATCCGGATTCCAGGCGTGCGTTTCGATCTGCTCTTTGATCGTGTCAAACAGCATATTGTTACGAAACTGGATCGATGAGGCATTGACGGCGATGCGCAGCCCGATACCGAAACGCTGGTTCCAGTGGGCCCCGGTTTCAATTGCTTTTTTCAACACCCAGCAGCCGAGCTCGGGTATCAGGCCGGCGCTTTCGGCTGCCGGTATGAATTCGTCGGGAAACACCTGGCCCAGGGTTGCGCTCTCCCAGCGCAGTAAGGCTTCTGCCGAAACCACCTGGCCGGTCTCGACATTGACGATCGGCTGAAAAAATACCGTGAACTCGTCGTTCGGTAACGCCTTGCGCAGGTTATCCTGGAGTTCGCGCTGGCGGTGGGCCTTGATGTTGATGTCTTCGGTGAAAAAGCGGAAGGTATGCTTGCCCTGGTTTTTCGCCTGGTACATGGCCTGGTCGGCATGGTGTAACAGCGTCTCGGCGTCGCTGCCATGATCCGGAAACAGCGCAACGCCGATGCTTGCTCCGACCGAAATATTATGCCCCTTGAAATCTAGCGGCCGCGAGGCTTCGGTAAGCAGTTTTTCAATCTTGGTGATTAACGTTGTCTCGCTGTCGATGTCGGTTAGCAGTACGATGAATTCATCCCCGCCGATCCGGGCGATGGAATCAGTCTGGCGCACAATGCTCTTAAAGTTGGCGGCGACCTGGATTAGAAGCTGGTCTCCCGCTTCATGGCCGAAGTGATCGTTCACGTGCTTGAATCCATCGAGGTCCACGTAGATAACGGCACTTGAGAAATTGTAGCGTTGTGAACGGTAAATCAGCTCGCTCAATTCCTCGTACAGGCCCCGACGATTCGACAGGTTGGTTAAAGGATCATGTGTCGCCAGGTGCTCGACCCGGTGCTCGGCGGCGCGTCGTTGCTCGACCTCCATTTCAAGACCGTGTCGCAGCGACCATAAATCGAGAAATACCCGCACTTTGGAGATCAGCACCGTTTTTCGTATCGGTTTCTCGATGTAATCGACGGCGCCGGAAAGATAGGCCTTTTCGATCTGGCCATCGTCCTGGGTTGCGGTGATAAATATGATCGGTATCGAGCGTGTCCTGTCATTTTCATGCAATAGCCGGGCGACCTCGAATCCATCCATCACCGGCATTTGGACGTCAAGCAGAATCAGCGCGATGTTATCTTCCTTCTCCGCCGCCAACAGGGCCTGTTCACCGGAGTCGGCCGTAACAATCTGGGCCTCGATCGGCTTTAACAGCACGTTCAGGGCAACCAGGTTGGCTCTGGTGTCATCGACTATAAGAATCTTGGCTTCGGGCATTGTTTGTTTTGGCTATCCACGCGTATCGTCCAGGCCGCCAGTGCCGGGCGCCTGGCTGCAGTATGCTCAGGGTTTCTATCGGCCTGTCCGCAAAATTATTAAGTTTTCGATCAAAAACAGGCCGCTAATGGCCAGCGTGCGGTAATAAGCAAATTTTTCCCAAATTTTGCGAACGATACTCAGGCAACCGCTGTAATCGACTATAGTCTGTTGACGATTATCGAATATGTAATCAATGTCTGAACCAGAACAGAAACCCATGATCCTGCTGGTTGCCAGTTCGGCACACAGTATCAAGCTTGTCAGCAAGCACCTGCAGGAACATTTCACCTTGCGAACGGCCGAGGATGCAGAATCAGCCTGGGATTCCCTGCTCGAGAATCGCGAGATCGTGCTGCTCATCGGCGAACTGGAACTGATGATTAGCCAGTTCGGCCTGCTCGAAAGAATTCGCAGCGCAGGCGATAGCTGGCTCGCGGCAACCCCGATACTGTTAATGGTAGGGGAAAATGATAATGACGCGGAACGCGAGCTTGCCTTTCAGATGGGGGCGACGGATTTTATCAATCTTCCCTTCGCCAGCAGCGAGCTCACCGCCAGGGCGCGTTTACATGCAAATCTCTACCTGCAACACTCGATGGAGTCTGCCGAGGAAGTACACCAGGTTTCCGACGCGGACTTGCTGCAGCAGCTATCACAAAAGAATTTCTTTTATTCGCGGGCACAGCAGGAACTGTCATTTGCGCAACGCCACCGGGGTAATTTCAGCCTGTGCAAACTCGGGCTCGACAATATTAAATCGATTATCGAGGTTTTCGATAAAGCGACGGCAACCACGGTCATAAAAGGAATTGCCGGGATGATCCAGCAAACCCTGCGCAGAGAAGATACCCTGTGCTATCTCGGCAACGCCGAGTTTTACCTGCTTTATCCCGCGACCAACGGAATCGGGGCGACCGACGGTCTAAAGCGCATTCTTAAGCGGGTTGCCGGGTCGAAAATGCAGATCGCCGACAAGCAGCAGGTACACGTGACCTTGAGCGGGGCCGTGTTTAGTTGTTTGCCGACCGAAAGTAGTGATCTCGAACAGATCTATGCCCTGCTCGATGCGAATCTCGACAAGGCCCGAGCGGCGGGCGGTAACCGGGTGATCAGTTCGTCTGCGTCGGTTGAAGGGCGACAGCTGTCGGTTGACCGGGCTTTAAAATTGATCGAGCAGGGTGGCACCGATGAACTCAGGAAGGATGCCGCATCACTGTTATCAAGTGTCCTGCCGCTGCTGGATTTCGCTGACGGGGTACTGCAACTGGGTTTAAAGTCAGTTAACCAGAAACTCCGCGAAAAGCTTGGTATCCGGTCCGGGCAGAACCCGCAGTAATAGTTGCAATTTGAAACTTTGTATTGCCGGCAGTGTCAGATTATTATACTGTTAGCCTCTGCCTAACTGATCCGACAATGTCCGAGTTTCCCTAGATGAATATTCTGCTCCTGCTGGGCGCCCTGTTCGCATTATTTTATGCAATAGCCCGTCATCAAATTCCATTTCGGACCCTGGCCCTGATTACCCTGCTGTTTCTCGTGATATTCACGCTGGCGGGCGGATTCAGCTTCTTCTGGGGACTTTTATTCTGGGTTGGATTCCTGGTGCCGGCCGTGCTGCTGGGATTGCCGCACGTTCGTCAGCAGTTTCTGAGTCGCCCACTGCTGCAGCGTATTCGCAGGGTACTGCCGGCCATGTCCGAAACCGAACGGGATGCGATCGAAGCCGGTAGCGTCTGGTGGGAGGGGGAGCTGTTTCGGGGTGCGCCCGACTGGAAGCTGTTACAGAACTACAGGTTGCCGGTGCTGAGCGATGAAGAGCGGGCGTTTGTCGAGGGTCCGGTAGAGCAGCTGTGCGCGATGATCGACGACTGGGATATTACGCATAGGCGCCTCGATCTTCCACCCGAGATCTGGGAATTTATGAAGCAACATCGCTTTTTCGGCATGATCATTCCCCGGCGCTACGGTGGCCTTGAATTTTCGGCCTATGGACACTCTGCCGTGGTTATGAAAATTGCGGCACGCAGCATTACCGCCGGCGTTACCGTCATGGTCCCCAATTCGCTTGGGCCGGCCGAGCTGCTGTTACATTACGGCACCGATGAGCAGAGAGATCACTACCTGCCGCGTTTAGCCGATGGACGTGAAATCCCGTGTATTGCCTTAACCGGCCCGTTTGCCGGTTCCGATGCCGGTGCTATTCCTGACCACGGCGTGGTTTGCATGGGAGAACACGAGGGTAAGCAGGTGCTGGGCCTGCGTTTGAACTGGGATAAGCGCTATATCACGCTCGGCCCGGTGGCAACCGTGCTCGGCCTCGCGTTCAAGGCCTTCGATCCGGACGGCTTGCTGGGTGACCAGGAAGAACTGGGCATTACCTGTGCATTGATTCCGTCAGACACCCCCGGGGTCACGATCGGTAAGCGACATTTCCCGCTGAACGTTGCATTTCAAAATGGGCCCAACAGCGGCAAAGATGTTTTCATTCCGATGGAACAGCAGAATATAGGTAACGGCTGGCGTATGCTGGTTGAATCCCTGTCGGTGGGACGCGGGATCTCGTTACCGGCCGTCGGCGTCGCGGCCGGTAAGGCGAGCGCGCGCACGACGGGTGCATATGCGCACGTGCGCAAGCAGTTCAACACGTCGATCGGGAAATTCGAAGGTGTCGAAGAAGCCCTGGCCCGAATCGGTGGCATGACTTACATGATGGAAGCGGGGCGGTTGCTGACCCTGAGCGCACTGGACAGTGGTGAAAAGCCGTCGATTATTACGGCGATACTGAAATACTACAACACCGAGCATATGCGCAAGGTCATCAATGACGCCATGGACATTCACGGTGGCCGCGGTATCTGCATCGGGCCTTCTAATTATCTCGCCCGCGCCTACCAGTCTATTCCGGTTGGTATCACCGTTGAGGGTGCCAATATCCTGACTCGCAGCATGATTATTTTCGGACAGGGCGCGATTCGCTGTCATCCTTTCCTGATAACGGAAATGGAAGCGGCGATGTCGGATGACTCATCCGCTGCCGAGAAATCTTTCGACCAGGCGCTGCGCGGTCACGCCGAGTATTTTTTGACCAATTACTGTCGGGCTTTTGTGTACGGCATCAGCGCTAGCCGTCTCGCACCGGCACCTTACCCGGGCCGTATCGGTGACTACTACCAGCGACTGGGGCAGATGAGTGCCGCCTTTGCGGTCTGTTCTGATCTGGTGCTGATGGTCCTGGGTGGTTCATTCAAGCGCAAGGAAATGCTTTCCGGTCGATTTGCAGATGCACTGGGTTACATGTTCTACGCCTCGGCCGTGTTGAAAAAATTTGACGCCGACGGTCAACCGCGAAGCGATTTACCACTGGTCGAATGGTCAACCAAGTACTGTCTCTACCAGGTGCAAATGGCGCTTGACGAGATTCTGCGTAATTTTCCGATCAAGTGGTTGGGTTTACTGGTGCGCTTTAGCATATTTCCGCTGGGGCTCAATTTGCGCCAGCCCAACGACTCGCTCAGTCACCGCGTTGCGGCACTGGTTATCCGGCCGGGAGAGGCGCGTGACCGATTAACCGATGGTATATACCGTACCGATGATCCAGATGATCTGACGGGCTGTCTCGAGGATGCGCTGCACAAGGTGATAAAGGCCGAGCCCATCGAAAGACGCCTGCGCCACGACGAGTTGGAACAGCATGGGCTTGAGGATTACCCGCAATGGGTGGCAAGGTTGAAAAAATCGAAACAGTTGACGGACGAAGAAGCTGATATACTGCTGCAGGCGCGAGCAGCGACGGCGAAGGTGGTCGCGGTAGATGACTTTACGTCTGACGAGATGAGAAATAAAATAGCTGCAACTAATAAGGCGGCACCGAAGAAACGCACGACCAGTGCGCCGAAGAAAAAAGCTGCAACAAAGACCGTAAAAAAGAAACCGGCAGCTCAGTAAAAGCGGACCAGGGGATCGGCGAAGAATCCTTACCCGCCATATAAATTCGATACTGTTGCCAGCTTGTGGGGTGCGCAAATGGAGAAAGTCTGGTTAAAAAGTTACCCTCCTGGGGTTCCGCAAGAAGTTGATATCAATGCCTTTTCGTCGGTTACCGACGTGTTTGAACAGGCGATCGAAAAATTCGGCGACAAGCCCTGCTTTTCCAATCTGGGAGCGACCCTGACCTACAGCGAGATGGATCGGTATACCGACCAGCTCGCGAGTTACCTGCAGAATCCAAAACCCGATCGCAATATTTGCAACGCTGCGGGCCGGCTACACCGTCGTCAACACCAATCCCCTGTACACACCGCGAGAACTCGAGCACCAGTTATCTGATTCGGGTGCCAGGGTCATTATCGTCATGGAAAACTTTTGCCACACGCTGGAAGAGGTGATCGACAAAACACCGATTCAACATGTTATTACCACCCAGCTGGGAGATATGCTGGCTTTCCCGAAATCACTGATCGTGAATCTGGTAGTCAGGTACGTGAAAAAAATGGTACCTCCATTTAAGCTGCCGCAACGCGTCTCCTTCAAGCAGGCGCTGCAGCGGGGATCGGTTCAGCCGCACAGGGCGGTCGCCTGCAATCATGACGATCTGGCGTTCTTGCAGTATACCGGTGGTACCACCGGGGTGGCCAAGGGCGCCATGCTCTCGCACGGCAACATGGTTGCAAACATGCAGCAGGCTTCGGCCTGGATTGCAGATACGGTCGAGGAGGGGGGGGAAGTCATTATTACCGCGCTTCCGCTATATCACATATTTTCGCTCACTGCTAACTGCCTGACCTTCATGAAGGTAGGTGCGCTCAATTATCTGATAACCAACCCACGCGACATGCCGGGTTTTGTCAAGGAGCTGACGGGCCTCAGGTTTACCGCAATCACCGGCGTGAACACGCTGTTCAACGGCCTCATGAATACGCCCGGATTCGAAGCCATTGATTTTTCAAATTTAAAACTTACGCTCGGTGGTGGTATGGCTGTACAGCAACCGGTAGCCGAACGCTGGAAGAAACTGACAGGCGCGCCGTTACTAGAGGCCTATGGATTGACCGAAACCTCGCCAGCGGTATGCATAAATCCTTTAACCCTGATGGAATACAATGGCAGCATCGGATTACCGGTGCCCTCTACCGAAGTTTCGGTGCAGGATGAAGATGGAAATATCCTGCCCCAGGGAGAGGCCGGGGAACTGTGCGTGCGTGGTCCACAGGTTATGCAGGGTTACTGGCAGCGACCTGAGGAAACCGCCAAGGTGATCTCCAGTGATGGCTGGTTAAAGACCGGCGATGTCGCAACAATGGATGAACAGGGATTCTTCCGTATTGTCGATCGCCTCAAGGATATGATTCTTGTGTCCGCTTTCAATGTTTACCCGAACGAAATCGAAGCTGTAATCGCTGCTCATGATGGCGTGCTCGAGGTGGGTGTTATCGGTGAACCCGACAAGGATAGCGGCGAGGTAGTCAAGGCGGTAATTG
>CALZHS010000043.1 GCA_945787265.1 uncultured Gammaproteobacteria bacterium
GACGTATCGGTCCGACGCATCGGCACGGCGATTCCGCAAAGCAGTCTCCTTGGCCGCTCACCGGCACCACTTTTACTTGGAATTCATAATATGAACTCATGAAATCTTTATGAGATCCCGGATAAGTGCAGTGCACTTTGCGGGGTGACGCCTGCGGCGTCACTTCCAGGCGGGGTCGTCGTGCTGGGTTGCAAGAAACTCGATGTATTCACGATTGGCCTGTTGAGCCGCCTCGTCAACCTGCCACAATGGCAGCGGCTGGCCGGATTCAATGCGATTTATTTCGATCTGCTCGGAATCCGTATCGACGCCCTGCTCCGCTTCCAGTCCGAGGCTGGTTTGGCCTCCGGTCATTGCAAGGTACACGTCGGCAAGAATACGCGCGTCGAGCAAGGCCCCATGGAGGCTCCGGTTACTATTGTCGATGCCATAACGCTTGCACAAGGCATCGAGATTGTTCTTCTGGCCAGGATGTTTCTGACGCGCCAGCAGGAGGGTGTCGAGGATACTGCAGCTTTCCTCAAGCGCCGCCAGTGGCGGGTCGAGCAGCGCTAGCTCGTTGTTTAGAAAACCGATGTCAAACGGTGCATTGTGAATAACCAGCTCGGCACCGGCGACGTAATCGCGAAACTCCCCGGCAAGCTCTGCGAAACGGTGCTTGTCCTGCAGAAACTCGGTGCTTATTCCATGCACCTCGAATGCGCCATTATCGATTTCGCGATCGGGATTGATGTAATAATGCCAATGGTTTCCGGTAACGCGCCGGTTTAACAGCTCAACGCATCCTATTTCGATGATCCGGTGGCCCTGGCTAACCTCGAGCCCCGTGGTTTCGGTATCCAGTATTATTTGTCTCATGTCGATATCTTTGAATCTATTGCAGCATTAGCGAGCTGGTCAGCCATTTCATTATCCTCGACACCCGAATGGCCCTTGACCCAGTTCCAGTCGATCTTGTGACGCGCAACCTCTTCGTCTAGCTGTTGCCAGAGATCAATATTCTTTACAGGCTTCCTGGCTGCGGTTCTCCATCCGTTGCGCTTCCAGTTACTGAGCCACTCGGTGATACCGTGCATCACGTATTTCGAATCGGTATGCAGCTCGATATCGCAGGAACGCGTCAGCGCCCTGAGCCCCTCGATCACAGCCATCAATTCCATGCGATTGTTGGTCGTCTCTGGATCATAACCCTTAAGTTTTTTGAGATTTCCATTGAAGCGCAAAACGACTCCCCAACCCCCGGGCCCCGGATTACCGCGGCAGGCCCCGTCGGTATGGATTACAACCCTGGCACTCATTGCGACCTAACGGTCATACTTCATGCCGCGCCCGACGCTGGGACGTGGCACCTTGCCCTGAAGTAACTTGCGCGCTACCCAGCGATGGCGTACGGGGGTCAGCGGCGAGATGCTCTTGCTGTAAACCAGCAGGTTAAGCGCGCCCAGTAACGGCAACCATTTTCGCGTACCTTTCTCCAACCAGCTGAGATGACGCGTGACCGATGTCTTTTGAATCGGCGGTAAATACCCGATGCGGTGGTGGCCGAGTTGATCAAAACCCAACAGACGCATCCAGTCGTCGATCCGTTTCGCGGTGTAGAAATGGCCATTGAAAGGAACATACTCCAGCCAACCCTGCAGAAAATGGCGTAATCCCCATACAGACACTGGATTAAAGTCGATAATTATAAGCTTGCCTTCCGGAATTAATATACGAAAGGCCTCGCGCAGGACCGCGTGAGGTTCGTCGGTATTGGACAGGTGATGCATCAAGATAACCAGATCGACGCTGTCGGTCGCAATTGGCAGCATCGAAGGCGTCGCCCGGATTTCAGCCCCACAGCCACGATCATCCAGCGTGAATAGATGTTTTACGCGGCAACTTTCCTGTAATTGCGCTGCCGATCCTGTACACCCAATCTGCAGCGAGTAATAGCCGAAGGTTGTTGACAATATCGGGCTGATCTTTTCGCCAAGCTCCTTCAGCAGGTACTGCCCGGTTTCGCTTAAATACCAGTCGTCAATATTGACCATTCCCTTGCTTTTTTTCGTTTGCCGCCAAAATCTCATTTAAAACATATTAATCCGAAGGTACAATTGAATATTCTAGTCTCTTAGCCTATACCTTACTAATGTTTATCGAGCAAAAGCCCCTGAATGGGGACCGGATAATGCTGTTCGCGCCAATAATCGCGCTGCTGCTGGCGGGTTGCGTCAGCTTCGGTTTCGATAATTCGCATAAGAATACAGCAGCAAACACCGTTAATCCCCCCGTCGCAGGCATTGAGGCCACCGACTTCGAAACATCTCAAATCGAAGCGATAACCACGCTTGCAAATCAAAAAGCGCGTGCAAACCGGGATGCTGGTGCAAGCAGCACCGCCTATTCCACTATTCGCAAACCAGAATACAGGCCGCTGGCTCTTGAAATTGAAACACAGGTGGAGCAGGCCGAACTGGCGATGGCACAACAGGCAGCAGAAAGCCGGCTACGAGCCGAGTCCGAGGCGGCGGCCATCGAAGCTGCGTTGCTGGAGACACGCAGAAAAAACGACGCCTGGTATCGCCTCGAACAAGGTATGCAGTTGACTCCCGTGGATAACGCACGGGTTAAAGCTCAGCTTAAATGGTATCTCGACCATCCCGGCTACCTGCAGCGCGTAATGGAGAGAGCACGCCCGATTCTGCCCTTCGTACTCGATGAGCTCGAAAAACGTAACCTGCCCAGCGAGCTGGCGCTGTTACCCATCGTGGAATCCGCCTACCAGGCTTTTGCCTATTCGCACGGACGTGCTTCCGGAATGTGGCAAATAATCCCCTCGACGGGTCGTTTCCTCGGTCTCAAGCAAAATTGGTGGTATGACGGTCGTCGCGACATTATTGAATCGACCCACGCGGCGATTACTTACCTCGACAGCCTGGCACAACAGTTCGATGGAGACTGGGAGCTGGCGCTCGCGGCCTACAACGCCGGTCCGGGGAAAATTCGCAATGCGGTACGTTATAACAAGAAACGAAAACGCAAAACTGATTTCTGGCATTTGACAAAAATTCGCAATGAAACCCGGGCCTACGTTCCCAAGTTATTTGCCCTCAAGGAACTGTTTACCCATCCAGAGAAATATCAGCTCGACCTGATTCCGGTTGGTAACCAGGTCAGTTACGAAGTGGTCGAACTGGACGGCCAGATAGACCTGGCTCTTGCCGCCGACCTTGCCGGCATTACGGTTAACCAGCTGTATCAGCTGAACCCGGCTTTTAATCGCTGGGCTACCGCGCCCGGCGGTCCACACCGGTTGCTGTTGCCGCGCGATAAGGCAGAGCAATTCAAACTGGGTGTTGCCAAGGTCCCACCCAGCAAACGCATCAACTGGGTGCGTCATAAAATCAAGAACGGTGAAACCCTGAGTCACATTTCGAAGAAATATCGCACCACGGTCGGACTCATCAAAAAGGTTAATAACATTCGCGGCAACCAGATTCGAGCCGGCAAACACCTGATGGTTCCTACCGCGACTAAATCATTGAACACCTACGCGCTCAGCGAAAATTCGCGTAAAGCCGCCATACAAAATACCAACCGCTCGGGTCAGAAGCGGATTCACATTGTGCGGAGAGGCCAGAGCCTGTGGAGTATTTCGAGAGACTATAACGTCAATACCAGGTCACTGGCCAAATGGAACGGTATCGCGCCAATAGATACGCTCAGCGTCGGTCAGAAACTCGTGGTATGGACGCAGGCCAATGTTTCGCAAACCGTCAGTATCAATCAAACCCGACCCAGTAACGCGTTGCACACGCTGCGTTACACGGTCAGAAAGGGAGACTCGCTGTACTTGATCGCGAATCGTTTCAACATCCGCGTGGCAGATATTAAACGCTGGAATCGGGTTGGCAAGTATCTGCACCCCGGCCAGAAACTTAAGCTCTACGTCGACATAACCAGCCAGTCTAGCTAAGGCCCTGAAGTCTGTGAAACAGCGCCGATATTTTGGTCGCAAGAGTTGCTTTATCTGATACCACACGCCAAAATAGCCGCTAATTTGCCACTCGCAATGGATTCTTGAAACCGTCATGAGCCTTGAAATTGATCCTAAACAAATCAAATCTCTGTCCCCGATCAATTCTCTGAATCCTGAAAATGCCCAAGAATTAATCAAAAAAATATCAGCTGTCCCGATACAGGCCGGACACTATATTTTCAAAAAAGGCGATACCGACAAGTTCCATGCCTACCTGTTGAAAGGCGAGGTCGAACTCGTAGACGATAAAAAAGTTGTCAAGGTCGTCAAGGCGGGATCACCGGACGGCCTGCAGCCATTGGCTCATGGTTTTCCGCGGCCGCTTGCCGCACGCGCGAAATCGGCGGTAATCGTCACCAAGATCAATAGCGACATGCTCGATATCATGCTTACCTGGGACCAGACTGGCAGTTATACCGTCGAAGGGGTCGACGAAGATGAAGACGAAACCGACTGGATGACCCGTATTTTGCAAACCCGCGCATTTCACCGAATTCCCCCGGCCAATATCCAGGCGATGTTCATGCGCATGGAGTCAGTCAGCTTCAAGCCCGGTGAAAAAGTGATCGAGCAAGAGGCAGAGGGCGACTACTTTTACATCATCAAGGAAGGACGCTGCCTGGTTACGCGCGCAACGCCCGCGAATCCGAACGGGGTAAAACTGGCCACCCTGTCCGTAGGCGATAGTTTTGGCGAGGAAGCGTTGATTTCCGATAGCAAGCGTAATGCAACGATTACGATGCTTACCGAGGGGCACCTGATGCGCCTCAACAAGGAAGACTTCAATTCCCTGCTTAACGAACCTTTACTTAACTGGGTCGAATACGCCGAGGGCAAAAAACTGGTTGAAGAGGGTGCGGTCTGGTTTGACGTTCGCTTACCGACAGAACACAAAGCCAATCACATCAAGAACAGTATTAATATTCCCCTGATATTCCTGCGCATGAAAGCCAACTCGCTCGATACCAGTAAAAAGTACGTTATTTATTGTGATACGGGTCGGCGAAGCTCGGCCGCCTCATTTCTGCTCAACGAAAAAGATATCGAGTCTTACGTATTGAAAGACGGGATCGATAGCGCCGATCCCGCTGATCTTGAAAGCACCTGATCTGGAGGCTAACCCGAATATCCGGGAATCAGGTTCTCATCGATATTGTCGATCTGTTCAGGGTCAAGAAATTCTTCGGCATAGTCGAGGTAAACCCGGTTCTTGATGAAAACATCGAAGATATCGGGATCGATATGATTCTCCTTTTTCATGAGCCCCATGATGTTTAAACACTCGGAGAGTTTCTTGCCTTTTTTATAGGGGCGATCCCTTGCCGTCAGTGCTTCAAATATGTCGGCGATTGCCATGATGCGGGCCTGGACCGACATTTGGTTGCGCTTCAAGCCGCGTGGATAACCCGAGCCATCCATCTTTTCATGATGGCCACCGGCATACTCCGGAACATTCTGCAGGTTCTTTGGAAAAGGCAAAGACTCCAGCATTTTTATCGTTGCGACAATATGATTATTAACGACTTCCCGTTCGTCCTCGTTGAGAGTCCCGCGCTCTATACTCAGGTTCATGACCTCATCTTCGCTCAACAATGATCTAGACACGCCGTCCGCATTGGTCCACTGCAGTCGTGACAATTGACGCACGCGGGCAACATCCGCCTCGCTCATGGATTCTCCGCCAATATTCGCCTTGCGCAGGAACGCCAGGTCTCCCTCAAGCTGAAGCAGGCTTTGCTGATACTCCATTTCGAGCGCATCCTTTGCCTGCCGTGATCCATCGCTCTGCACGCACCCCTTTAAAAACTTGATCTCGACATCGCGTCTCAGTACTTCGAAACGCGTCGCCACCTCGTGAATACGATCATGAATTGTTTCGAGTTTGGTCGCTTTGTCCATGACATATTCGGGTGTTACTACCTTGCCACAGTCGTGCAACCAGGCTGCCGTTTCAAGTTCGTAGCGGTCCTTGTCGGTAATGCGGAAATTTTTCAAGGGTCCGCTATCCGCACCGTGAGCAGCCTCGGCCAGCATCATCGTCAAGACGGGTATTCGGCGGCAATGTCCCCCGGTATAGGGCGATTTATCGTCAATTGCAGAAGCAATCATTCTGATAAAAGATTCGAATAGAACCTGAAGCTCGGAGATCAATCGTTGCTGGGTCAAAGCCACCGCGGCCTGGGAAGCCAGTGATTCAGCCAGTTGCTGATCAATGGCATTGAAAACGATGACTTCGTTTGTGTTCTGGTCACGGGCGTTGATTAACTGCAAGACGCCGATAATTTCCTGCTCGTGATTCTTGAGCGGAAAGGTCAGCATCGATCGGGTGCGATAACCAGTGGTTCGATCAAATTCGCGAGTGCCGGTAAAATCGAAGCCATCTTCGTTATAGGCATCCGCAATATTTATGGTTTTTCCGGCCAGGACACAATGGGTAACGACGTTACGGTGATTCTCCTCCCCGTTCACCAGCAGCGGAATGGCGGGAAAGGCAATTGGATTCGAGGAAGTTCCGCCCATCTGCATATCGAGCGAGTCATTGGAAATAATCTCGAAACTGAGTTTGCCATCCTGCAAAAAATAAAGCGAGCCACCATCAGCATGCGTCAGTGACTTTGCCCCCATCATGATCAGTTCCAACAGTTTCGGGGTATCGGTCTCAGCGGAAAGCGCTATCCCAATTTCATTGAGACGTTCGATTCTCTCGAGCAGTTCAGACATAAACCGGGTACCTGGTTCATTCGGGGGTGACTGGATGTTTTTATATTGATCAAAAGTTAGTCTAGGTCAATCACATGACATTTCAAATTTGCCGAATCAATCGACTTTTTAGTCTATTTACTGGTAATAAAAGGCCTGCAACCTTATAGTTATTCGGTATGACCTTGTCGATGGAAACTTGGGTGATTACGACTTGTTAACCAGTTCAGGGTAATCGTAAGGACTTTCACCTATCATTCATCTTTGGATTTGGGCTTTATTCAACCGCGTACCCTGCAGCGACTTTAAAAACGACAGGGTTACTCATAACAAAGAAAATATGGAGACGGTATGAAATCCCGTTACTGGGGTAGCGACTGGGTAGCTGGGCTACTAATCACTATCGTGATCATGCTTATGTCCAATCTCTCTGCGATGCGGCTGAAGCACCCGATGATGCGTATATTTCGATTGAATTTCTCAAAGGTCATGATTTTTCAGGCCAGTGCAAATACAGAAATTTACTCGATATGAACCTCATGATCTGTATCGTAGCGCGCGTGGTCGCGGACCTCGATTTTGCTCAGATGCAAAACGTCTTTCATCCCGTCTTCAAGACGGCAAATATTATGTATGAGCCTGACTCAGACACTGTTAAGATTACGGATTTTGGCATAGCCCGCATTACAAATTCGAGTAAAACTGAAACCGACATGGTCCTCGGCATCCCGTCCTGTATGTCACTTGAACAACTCGCGGGTAAAAAAGCTGACGGTCGCACGGACCTGTTTTCGCTCGGGCTAATGCTTTACCAGTTGTTATCGGGTGCACTACGATTTAAAGCAAATTTCATGGCAAGCTTAATGTTCAAAATCGGCAATGAGGTAGCAGCGGACATCAGATCGGCCTGCGCTGACACCCCCGGGGACCTCGCTAATGTCATCAACAAGGCGCCGCCAAGAAATGTCGGGCAGCGTTTCCGGAGCGGCGCTGATTATGCCAGTGCTGCTAAAGATTTCCTGAAGTCGCGGTCCTGACAGCTCGATGAATCTGCAAGATAAGATCACTATCATGGGAATGACGGATACCGGAATCGTGCGCAACAAGAACGAGGATGCCATCGGCTACGACAGCGTACTTGGAACAGTGGTTCTTGCCGACGGTATGGGTGGCCATCGTGGCGGTGAAATCGCGGCCACTATGACCGTCGATACCATCATCCATCAGTTGCAGCAAAACTTACCCGCGATTTCACCCGGTGAAGTCGACTCCGAGAGTGGATTTTCACTGGAGTCCATTTGCATTCAGGACGCCGTGGTCGCGGCCAACGAGCTGGTATATAAAACGGCCGAAGCCAATCCGGAACACAAGGGTATGGGTACCACGATCGTGGTGTTGCAGTTTTACAACAACTCATTCTCGCTTGCGCATATTGGCGATTCGCGATGTTATCGACTGCGCTCAAACAAGTTCGAACAGATAACGAAGGATCACTCTTTACTGCAGGAACTCATTGATCGGGGTTTTTATACCCCTGAAGAGGCCCGCAATTCAATGAACAAGAACCTGGTCACACGGGCTTTGGGAATCGATCCGGTCGTCATGCCGGATATTCAGGAAGATATAGTCCTGAAAAATGACATATATTTGCTATGTTCAGATGGATTAACCGATCTGGTTGAAGATGAAGATATATACTACACTATTAATAAATTTAGTGCTAATCTAGAAGAAGCGGCCAAGCAATTGATTACAAAGGCAAACCAGAATGGCGGAAAGGACAATATTTCGGTAATGTTGTGCCGAATTGAAGATGATTTTTCGTCAAGAATAGGCTGGTTTAAAAAGATTGTTGCCTGGTTCGATGATTAACGGATTACACCCAGTAGGAACATACTCAAGAGGCTGGATAATAAAATGGTCGCAAAACTGATCACGACTTCAAGCACGGGCGAAAAAACCGAGTACGAATTGGTCAATGAAACAACTACGATTGGCCGCAAGCCGGG
>CALZHS010000044.1:0-700 GCA_945787265.1 uncultured Gammaproteobacteria bacterium
GATAAGCATGCCTGCATCGGGGATATTCAGGGTCGCGGCCTTTTCTGGGGGCTCGACATGGTAACCGACCCGGAGGCCAGGACGCCGATGTCTGAAACGCAAATGCGCCACCTGGGCAGCCTGATAGTTGAGCAGGGTGTGATTACCGGCACCTCGGGACGTTACGGCCAGGTTTTGAAACTACGCCCCCCGCTACCCTTTTCGCGAGCCGACGCAGATGCCACGCTAAATGCGATCGATGTCGCCCTGATAAAACTCGCGACATGATAAGAGCGGCGACCAAACACCCGGGGTTTTCCGCCGAGGGTCTGCAGCGTATCGAGCAGCTCATGGAAACCTATGTCGCCGAAGGCAAATCGGCCGGTATGCTGACGCTGGTCAGTCGCGGTGGCGAAATCGCACGGATTTCCACTCGCGGTTATGCCGACATCGAGAGCGATACACCGATTCGCGAGAATACGATCTTCCGGATTTACTCGATGACCAAACCAATCACCAGCGTGGCCCTGATGACACTGTTCGAACGGGGACATTTCAAGCTCGACGATGCCGCGAAACGCTGGATCCCCGCACTCGGCAATCTCGAAGTTTATCGGCAGGGCAAGCTCGATTCGGATATTACGATACGTCAACTATTGACTCACACCGCAGGTTTCACTTATGGCTTCGAACCGGACAAGTCTCCGGTCGACAAACTTTA
>CALZHS010000044.1:790-9383 GCA_945787265.1 uncultured Gammaproteobacteria bacterium
TACAGCATCGCGACCGACGTCTGCGCCCACCTGGTCGAAATGATCAGCGATATGCCGTTTGCCGATTACCTGCAGCAGACTATTTTCGATCCGCTGCAAATGGTTGATACCGCGTTTGAAGTAAGCGCTGACAGGATCGATCGCTTTGCCACCCTGTATGGTTACCGCGAGGAAGATCCGCTGGCACAGCTCGAAACCAACGATCGTTCTCCTTTCATCTCGTCAATATCGGGTATTCCCGTCAGGCTGCACTCCGGTGGCGCCGGACTGGTATCGACGGCAAACGACTACTGGCGCTTTGCGCAGATGATGCTGAACCGCGGGGAAATGGACGGGCGGCGCATCCTCGCGGCCGAGACGGTGGCCCTGATGACCACCAACCAGTTACCTGGAAAACTACTGCCACTCAGCTTCAACAGCGTCGCACCCGGACCATTCAATGGCTACGGTTTCGGCCTGGGCTACGCCATCAACATGGATCCATCAAACACCGCCGCGGCGGGTTCGCGCGGTGACTTCGGCTGGGGGGGCCTGGCCGACACCTACTGCTGGGTGGATCCCGAGCAGGCGCTGGTGGCAATCCTGATGCAGCAATACATACCCTCGCTGCATCATGCCGGTAGAAAGGACTTTCGTAACGCGGTTTATCAGGCTTTAACCTAACCAGCGTTACGCAGGTAGTTTTCATCCAGTGCGCGCATGATATCGTGCCGACTGATCTGGCCGACCAGCTGCCCGTCACGCAATACCGGGAAACGACGATAGCTCGAGTGCAGGAATTTATCAGCAGCCTCGAGAATGCTGCTGTCGGCGTCTATGTGCTCCACCTTCCGGCTCATGTACTGCTCAACCTGCCCACCCCAATCCTGGTGATAGGCAGTGTTGTAGACAATTTCGAGACAATCCTTCTGCGACAGGACGCCAACTATCTGGCCACTTGCATCGAGCACCGGACCACCGGATAAGTGCTGATCCAGCAGTATCCGCATCGCGTGGATAATATCATCGTCGGGTGCAAAACAGACGACGTCGGTAACCATGTATTTTTCAATACCGGTGCTCATGATCGCGCCCTGCGGATTATGCATTCGCTGCAGTTGCCACAGCTGCCGCAAAGCGGTCGCTGTCTCAGCACGAGACCAATTCCGAGTCCGACAACCGCGAGCACGAACAGGGGGATCGCTATCAATATTGTCGCCATAACGTGGCTCTCCCGTAGCAATTAACTACCAAAATCATCAAAGTGAATATGCTCCTCCGAAACCCCGAGCTCATCGAGCATCGCGAGCACCGATTGCACCATCAGCGGTGGGCCGCAAAGGTAATACTCGCAACTTTCGGGCGCCGGGTGTTGCGCCAGGTAATTGTCATAGGCAACCTGGTGGATGAACCCGGTAAACCCTTCCCAGGCATCGTTTTTTTCCGCCTCGGACAGCGCCGGATGCCATTCAAAGTTGTCGTGTTCATGCTGCAATTTATCGAATACATCTGCGTAATACAGCTCGCGCCGGGAACGCGCCCCGTACCAGTAACCGATCTTGCGCGTCGATCGCTGGGTTTCGAGCAAATCGAGTATCTGGGCGCGCAGCGGCGCCATGCCGGCACCGCCACCGATAAACACCAGTTCCCGCTCGGAAGGTTCGACCGCGAAGTGTCCATAGGGCCCTCTAACCGTTACCGGGTCACCCGGCTTCAACGAAAACAGCCAGCTCGAAACCACGCCGGGTGGTACCCCGGGGTGGCCGGGCGGTGGCAAGGCAATGCGAATGTTAAGGATAATGATTCCTGTTTCGGCGGGATGATTGGCCATCGAGTAGGCGCGTGTAACCTCGATATCGCTAGCGGCAACAAGTTTCCACAGGTTGAACTTGTCCCACACGTCGCGAAATTCAGGTTCGATCTCGAACTCGCTGAAGGCGACCTGGTAGGCCGGGCTGGTCAGCTCGACGAAACCGCCGGCGCGAAATTCCATCGGCTCGCCCGCGGGCAGTTTTAGCACGATCTCCCGGATCAGGGTACTGACATTGCGCGCTTGCTGAACCTCGCAATGCCAGGTTTTAACATCAAAATACGCGTCATCGACCTCGATTGACATCGGACCCAGTACCGCCACCTGGCAGGCAAGGCGAGTACCCCTGCGGGCCTCGCGCTGGCTCAGGTGCGCGAGTTCCTGCGGCCCTGCTTCACCTCCGCCACTGACAACTCGAGCCTTGCACAATCCACAGGTACCGGCACCGGCGCAGGCGCTGGGCAAGTGAATGCCGGCTTGCTGGCAAATCCCGAGCAAGCGCTGCCCAATTTCGGCGGTGACCTTCTTTTGCGCATTGATCTCGATCTGGCACTCGCCATGCGGCACCAGCACGCGCCGCGCTGCCAGCACAAACAGCGCCAGCAGTAAAACGATGCCGGTAAAGAACAAAACGCCGAGTGTCGCTTCCAGCATCAGCCCATTCCTGCAAAGGCCATGAAACCAAGTGACATGATGCCGGCGACGATGAAATTTATACCGAGTCCCTGCAGACCTTCAGGGATATCGGCATACTTGAGTCGTTCCCGAATCGCGGCAAATATCACGATTGCGATAGCCCAGCCCAGTCCCGACCCGAAGCCGAAGACGACACTCTCGGCAAAACCGTAGCTGCGTTCGACCATGAAAAGACTGCCACCAAGGATCGCACAGTTGACCGTGATCAATGGCAGGAAAATGCCCATCGCCCGGTGCAGCTTCGGTACGTGAAACTCGAGCGTCATTTCAAGTACCTGCACCATCGCCGCTATAACGCCGATAAATGCAATCAGGCGCAAAAACGAAAGATCGACATCGGCGAGCCCGGCCCAGTCCAGTGCCCCGGGCGCCAGCAGAAAGGTATAAATCAGGTTGTTGACCGGTACCGTGACAGTTTGCACCACCATCATTGCCAGCCCCACGCCAAAAGCGGTATCGACGCGCTTGGAGACCGCCAGAAAGGTGCACATGCCGAGGAAAAATGACAGCGCCAGGTTGTCGAGAAAAACCGATCGCAGAAACAGTTCGAAAAAGGCGTTCATTTCGGTTCCTGTTCGCGTGCGCGCAGCGTAAACTCGGGTTCCTCTACCTGCTGCGGCCGCCTGCGGCGAATGAACCAGATAATGCCGCCGATGATGAAAAACGCACTCGGTGGCAACAGCATCAGGTGCAGCGGTTCGAACGCACCCCCCTGGCTGGTTGGAGTCAGAATCTGGAGATTCAACAGGCTTCCCTTGCCAAAAAATTCGCGGATGGCGCCGACGATCACCAGGATCAGGGAATAACCAAGTCCATTACCGATGCCGTCAAGCGTGCTGGCGACAAAGCCGTTGTGCATCGCGAAACTCTCGGCACGGCCGAGAACGATACAGTTGGTAATGATCAAACCGACAAACACAGACAGCCGTTTACTCAGTTCAAAAGCGTAGGCCTGAAGCACCTGGTCGACCACGATGACCAGGGTCGCGATGATCGTGATTTGCACGATAATTCGCACTGAATGCGGTATGTAACTGCGAATCAGACTTACCGAGCCACTACCGAGGGCAAGCACGCAGACCACTACCAGGCTCATCAGCAACGCGGTATCGAGCGAGGTCGTTACCGCCAGTGCCGAGCAAATACCGAGAATCTGCAGGGTTAGCGGATTGTCATCAATCAGTGGACGCGTCAGGATTCTCCAGTTGTTATTCTGCATCAGAGTCGCTCCTCGCGAATACGCTTTAGAAAGGTCGCAAATCCAAACTCACCAAGCCAGAAACGCAGCATGCCGTCGACGCCCTGGGTGGTTCGTGTCGCGCCCGAAATACCATCGACCTGGTACTCGGCGTCGTCACTGTAGGCGCCACCCGTCTGGGACCTGACACCTATACGCAGTACACCGGTGTCGTCGAAAGCGCGTAAATCGCGCCACTGTGCCTCCCATTCCGGCTCCTCTATGCGGGCCCCCACGCCCGGCGTTTCTCCATGCTGGTAAAACTTGAGCGCGCGCACGGTTTGCGTATCCCCATCGAGCACCAGCCAGGCGCGTAATGTCGACTGGTAGCCACGTCCTGACACCGGCAGAATAACCAGGTCTATCTGCTCACTGGCGTCCCGCACCAGGTAAACGGGCGCGTACAGTGCACGTCGCTTGAGACCGGCAAGGTCGAGATCAGCGGGAATCGCAGTGCTGGTAGCGGGCCTCGTGGCTGCTCTCTCGGCATCAAAGGTAGCGGGGTCAATGCTATCGTCGAACTCGCCTCTCTCGAGGTCAACGATACGGGCCTCGAGATTTTCGATGGTCAGTACACGTCCGATATCCGACAGCGCGCCCAGCACCAGTTCGAGCTGGGCGATACGTTCGGCCTCGATGTTTGCCTTATGAATCGGTCGCAGGCTGACCGCGACCACGGAAACCAGCAGGCCACAGATAAACGCGACCGTGATTGCCATGGCGAGCGCCCGGGTGGTAGTGTCTTTTGCCGCAACTTCAGACATGGCGGCGCGCCCTTCCACGAATATTCCAGGCCAGTACTGCGTGATCGATCAGTGGCGCGACGATCGAGGCAAGCAGCAGTGCCGGGATAACGGCATCGGGGTGCGTGCTGTTAACTACTCGAATCAGCACCACCAGTGCGGCGATCAGAAATCCCTGGATCCACCTGCCGGGATTGGTGCAGGCGGATGCCACCGGATCACAGGCAAGAAAAACCGCACCAAAGGCAAAGCTTCCGAGCAGCAAATGCCAGTACGCCGGCATTGCGCTGGCGCCGTCATCCGCTCCGAATATATTAAATATCGTCGCAAAAACGAACAGCCCGATAATTTGCGCGGCAAGCAGGCGCCACGAAATCAGGCGCTCTATCAGCAACAGTACGGCACCGAGGGCGATCGCGAGAATCGAGGTGGTCCCCATGTTACCCGGGGTCCTGCCAATGAATGCAGTCCATAAATCGATATCAGCGGCGCTCAATGCCGCTTCGCCGCCACGGTGGAAGAGCGCGATCGCATCGCTCCCCGCGAATCCGGCCAAACCGCCCCATAGCGGATGTTGATCCGCTGCACCCGGAAAACTGACCTGCACGATGGCAACGCCAAGCAGGGCCGGGCTCAGAAAGGACTTGCCTTCACCCCCGAAAATCCCCCTTCCCAGCAGCATCGCAAATGACATACCGAATACAACGTGGCCCCAGCCTGCGGCACCTGGCATCAGCAAGGTAAACAACAGAGCGACAAGAATGAATCCCGGTTCGATCGAGGCTTGCCGCCGCTCGGTGATAATCCGTTCCCAGAAACCACCCACCAGTAAAGCCACTAGCAGGATTGGTACCAGGTGTGCGAAACCGGCTGCAAACATATCGTACAAACCGAGGCGTTCGTGGTTTGCGCCGAGGCCGCGCGCAATCTGACTGCGAAAGTCATCGTTGACAAGCTCGGGATTCCGCGCGATCGCGGCCAGGTACTGGTAGCCGGTATTGACCAGGGCCGCAATTCCGACCGGAAGCAGTGCCAGCAACTGCAACTGGAGAATACGCTTGCGTCCGTTACCTGAATTCGGGAGCAAAAATTCCATCAGCGAACGCTCTCGAGCTGGTTGAGCACATCGCGCAGCAACTTCGCGTAGTCGCAGTTGGAGACGCAGGCGCGACTGAGGGGTGTCACGTCTTCCTCTACCAGCTCCAGCGCACCGAGTTCACGGGCACGCTCGGCATCTCCCAGTTGCAACGCGCGCATCAGTGGCACGGGGTAAATACCGGGCAGTATCAAATTCTCCAGCGTCTCGTTCGGAATTAACGCACCAGCGCTCGATGCCCTGGTCCCTGCCGCCTCGCCAGTGGTCGCGTCGAGCACCGTAATCTGTCGTTGTCCTGCACCGAGAAAAGCGGAGCCTGAAGACGATTCACGACCGTAAACCGTTGATCCCATGAGAATTCGCGACGGCACATCATCGATTTCGTTCACCAGCAACTCGCTGATCTTCGAACCCGGATAAACGGCCAGGTCGCGTGGATTTCTGACCGCGTTGCCGCCGAGGGATATGACTCGCTGCAACCAGGGCTCGCCGTGCAGTATTAAGTGCCCGAGGGCAATGACGTCCTGGTAACCGATATGCCAGACTTCGCCACCACCAAATCCAATCGGGCAAAGCGCGTTAATATGTAGCCCCGGTAATCCCGCAGAGTACCCCCCCGTAAAACTGGCGCAACGAATCTTGTTCGAATTCCCAAAACTGAGCGCATGATCTGGTGCATGGCAAACGTAAAGTGGTGCATCGCTAATGCCGGCGAGGGCACTAACCGCGCTATCAAACTCTTGCCGACAGGTTTCGATGATCGAGCGCGGTTCCGGCGCGAACGGCTCGCTGTCCAGTGCGGTTACAAAAACTGCAGCAGGTTCAGTGTCAGGATCAGGAATGTTACCGAACGGGCGTGTACGCAGCGCACTCCAGGCACCTGATTCCAGCATGAAATCGCGTATCGAACCGGCGTCATTGCCGGCAGGTGGTTGCCTGCCGGCGGCGACCTGCGAATCGTCCAGGTCGATTTGCAGAGCAATCAACTTGCGGCGCTTGCCGCGTTCGATGCTGGCGATTCTGCCGGATACCGGTGCAGAGAATTTTATCCTGGGCCGCCGCGCATCGCGCATAACTGCACTACCGACTTTAACTTCGTCGCCCACCTCGCACAGCATTTCGAAATTGACACCACGATAATCGTGTCCGAGCAAAGCGGCACGCGTTACTGATTTGGTTTCAAGCCCGGATAGCACCGACCTATGGCTCCCCATGATGTGACTGCATAGCAGCAGATTCTAGCGACCAGGTAATGGTTTTTAATGACCTAGATCAGCTTGGGAAAGGGTTTTATCTTTTGACAAGCGCGGCCCGCCGATGGATTTGGCCCGCGCTGGCAGCATCTAGCAAACAGGTATTACCTGCTTCGCATTAAAGATTGAACCGCCCGGATTAGTCGGCAAGCCCGTCCAGCAATTGTCGCAGTGCCCGAATGTGCTCCGGACCGGTACCGCAACACCCGCCGACGACCTGAACGCCGTAGTTCTGGATCCAGCCTTCGATTTCACTCGCATAATCCCCTGGCGAGCTGACTTCTTCGTAGCGCCAATCGGGCAAAATTAATTTACCGGTCTCGGCGTAGGCCATCAGGGGGCCCGACCAGTGCTGCTTCAGGATCTTAAGCGCGGGCACGATATCTTCGACCCGGGTGTGCATGATCCCTGCCGCCTGGCCACCCAGTGGCTTCAGCGCCTCGATCATGTCACCGAAATCATGGGCCGAAGTGGTGTCGTCAGTGTTCTTCCAGCGCAAGCTACGCACGTCGACACCGTTGTCGGCCATCATCGCGCTAAAGCCGATAAATACGGGTAACCCGGTTGCGACCGCGGCCTTGATGACGATGCTCGCGTTTTCAATATCGCGCATCATTTCAGCAATGATGAGATCGACACCGGCTTCAGCCAGTACTTCGGCGAGTTCCTGGTAGCTGGACTCGACCTGGCCGTCAATCGCCACTTCCCGATGGCTTGTCAGCGGCGGCATACTCGACATCGAGCCCGCAATATAAACATCCCCTCGAGCAACGTTATCACGTGCCTGCTGGGCCAGCTGTACCGACTTGAAATTCAGCAGTTTCGATTCGTGGCCCAGGTTAATACTTTCGAGCACATGCCGCGCCGTTGAATAGGTGTTTGCCGTAATAATTTGAGCGCCCGCCTCGATATAATCCTCGTGCACCTGACGCACTTCGTCAGGATTCGTTTTCGTGGTCAGTCCACTCCAGACATTTGCATCAAGCGCTACGCCGCGTCTGCGAATTTCGGTACTGACACCTCCATCGAGTAACAGAATTTCCTTACTATCCAGACGCTCGCTCAGGCTGCTCATAAATATACGGGTGTGCGACAAAAAGTTACCAAAGTGTACCAGAGATATTCTCGCAATCGCTCGACAAATTGACGTTTATTGGGATACCTTTGCCGTGTCCTTGCACTAAACTATTCTTATGGCATTTAACCTCCAGTCAAAATTAACGGTTTGCATTCTGGCCCTGGCATTGTTCCTGGTACAGGGCTGTGCGAGCTCGCGACCACCGGCCGAGCTTCCACCGATGGTTGAAACGCAACGCATCCGGGATTTGAATCACGCGATATTGCGCCTGGGTGATGCCATCGATCCAGACGAGGCGCAGCGCGCGGCGCAAATCTCTATCGAGTACAGCCGGGAACTGGCGCACCATTACGAAGTCTCGAGCTCGCCGGTAATGCATAATCTACTGGTGAACCTGGGACTAAAACCACGCGGACTTTGCGTCGACTGGACCGCCGATTTACTCGCTCGCCTGAAACAGGAGCGGTTTTACAGCCTCGACCTTCACTGGGCTATAGCAAACTATGAAACCACCTTTCGGCTGGAACATAGTACGGTTGTTGTCAGTGCCCGGGGAGACTCGATATACCGGGGGCTGGTACTTGATCCCTGGCGTCATTCCGGTCAGTTGTACTGGGCACCAACGCTCGGAGATGTCGGTTACGCCTGGAAACCCCAGGCCGAAATCCACGCGCTGAAACGAGAACACAGGGAGGCCAGGG
>CALZHS010000045.1 GCA_945787265.1 uncultured Gammaproteobacteria bacterium
GCCAGCGAAATCGAAATTCGTTCCGCCAGCAGGATCGTAAAAAATGAAGTGAAAGCGATCGTCATTGGAAGACGGTCCCAGATCAGAGTCTGGTTGTCGGGAAACCAGTGGTAGTAGCCGGAACCAGCGGCAATCAGAACAAGCGCGCCGAAAAAACCAAGGTAAGCCGGGTACAGCTCGACAACGATGCGTAATGATTTTTGCTGTAATAAACGATACAGCCCTTCGATTCCGATCCAGGCGAAAAACAGGTTGGTCAATACGTTTAACGAATTTGGAATAAACAGGTAGGCATTCTGATCGGCAAACTGGTGATAGAGCGGATCCTGCGGGATGCGCGGGGCAAGTATCGCCGCGACTACCGCGATGATACTGATCCCGGCAAGCATGCGATACTTGGTAGTGACCTCCATCGCGAAATTACGATCAGGACGGTGGAGGATTACCGGTGGACCAGCGTTTGAATTTCTTCTTGCAGAATTTTAGCAGCGAATCGTAATCCGGGAAGTAGAGATCAAAACCCTCCTCGGCAGGCGCATCGTACTCGCAGTAATCGTTGCTGTGCGACCGGCAAATCGTTGGACGAATTTCATATATATTGCAGCGTCCATCGCCGAGTAAATGCTGGCAGCGCGCCTCGAAGATCACGAACCAGCCATCTTCATCCTTGTAGGCCCCGACACCATCGTGTGATACCTGCCATAGCAAAATTTCAAAATCGTACTTGGAACGAGGCTTGTCGATTTGCTGGGTTACGTAGGTGCAGCATTTAGAATTGGTACAGAGATCACATTTACTGATTTCAGGGTTGCTGCCAGCAATCTCGATTTCGGGAAATTCGTTATCCATGCCTAATTTTGTGCCAACCAGTCGCGCGCTTCAAGAAAATAATCAGTCAACCTTGCTTCAGGGGTACCCGCCTCCGGCTTATAGTTATAACGCCAGTTCACCACCGGCGGCAAGGACATCAGAATCGATTCGGTGCGTCCGCCGGACTGCAGGCCGAACAGGGTACCACGATCATAAACCAGGTTGAATTCAACGTAGCGGCCGCGGCGATAGAGTTGAAATTTTTTTTCGCGTTCGCCGAATGCATCGTTCCTGTGACGCTCGACGATGGGCGCGTAGGCCGGCAGGTAGTGGTCACCTACACTGCACATGAAGCCAAAAGCCCGTTCGAAATCGGGCTCATTCAAATCATCAAAAAATAATCCGCCGATGCCACGTGCTTCGCCGCGATGTTTCAGGTAGAAATATTCATCGCACCATTTTTTATACTCGGCATAACGTTCGGCCCCGTAAGGGTCGCAGGCCTGCTTGGCAATCTGATGCCAGTGTTTACAATCTTCCTCGAAACCATAATAGGGGGTCAGATCGAAACCGCCACCGAACCACCAGATGGGTGCTTCGCCGGCTTTCTCGGCGACAAAAAAGCGCACGTTCGCGTGCGAGGTCGGGATGTATGGATTGTCCGGATGGATAACCAGGGATACGCCCATGGCACGAAACTGTCTTCCCGCAAGTTCGGGACGATGGGCAGTCGCGGACGCCGGCAGGTTTTCACCGTAGACTTCTGAATAGTTGACACCCGCTTGCTCGAACACGGCGCCTTCGCGCAACACCATGCTGCGTCCGCCACCGCCCGCATCACGCTGCCAGATGTCGGTTTCAAACTCGGCTTTGCCGTCAATACGCTGTAACTCGCTGGTAATACTATTCTGCAGGCGTTGCAGGTAAAGGTTAACGCGCTCGATTTCGGTATCCATCAACTACGAGTCCTGACGATTGTTCCATTGTTAAATGATTTTATCTCACTTGGCTGCAGGCTGCCCGTGGGAAAACCAGTTACGATATAGTCTAGCTCGGCGCCGAACTGCCTGCGCATCTGGATCGAGTTGCGCACCGTTGCCTTGCCGCTGCGGTTGGCGCTGGTTGAAACAAGCGGTGCCTTCAGGGCATCGCAGACGAATTGAATCAAGGGATGACTGGTAATCCGGATTGCGACGGTTGGATAGATACCGCGAATCCAGTCCGGACAAAACTCGCTTGCCGTTACCAGCCAGGTGACTGGTTGTTCGCCCGGTGATCGAAGCAGGTCCAGTTGATCGGCTTCGACCGCCAGGTAAGCCGCGCAGTACTCGATTCGGGATGACAGCAGGATCAGGCCCTTGTCCGGGCCGCGGTTTTTTATCTGCAAAATGCGAGACACGCTGGCGGCGATTAACGGGTGACAGCCAAACCCCCACACGGTATCCGTTGGGTAACCGAATACGGCACCGCGAGATACCTGGTGGACGAAGCGGTTCAGTGCCCAGGGACTCATAGCAGGCCGAATTCAGCCGGCGTCGGCGATTGCTTTTTTCTTGGCAGCTTTTTTCTTGACGGCTTTTTTCTTGGCAGCCTTCTTGGGCGCCGCTTTTTTCTTGGCAGCGGCTTTCTTGCGCCTCGATTTGGGTAACGGGGCTTTTTCGATTAACTCCTGGCAGGTTGCGAGGTCCAGGCTCGCCGGATCTTCAACTTCCTTGGGGATACGGGCGTTCTTGTTGCCGTCGGTGATGTATGGCCCGTAGCGACCGCGCAGAATTTTTATATCGGTGCCTTCGAAAACCTTGATTTCACGGTTAGCATCAAACTCTTTCTTTTCTGCCACCAGTTCAAGCGCCCGTTCCAGCGTGACGGTGTAAGGATCGTCGCCCTCGGCAACCTTGAGTGATACAAACTTGTTATCGTATTTTATATATGGGCCAAAGCGACCGATGTTGGCAGAGATTTGTTCGCCTTCGGGTGATACCCCGAGTTCGCGGGGCAGTTTGAACAACTGGAGCGCTTCCTCGAGCGTAATCGAATCCATTTTCTGGCCTGGCCTGAGTCCGGCAAAGCGCGGTTTTTCCTCGTCCTCGCGGGTACCGATCTGGACAAACGGCCCATAACGTCCCATGCGCACTGAAATCGGCTTGCCTGATTTTTCATCGACACCGAGTTGACGTGCCTGGATCGCTTCGTCACGGGTGACATTTTCCATCTTGTCGTCGACTCGCTGCTTGAACGAGGTCCAGAACTCTTCCATCAGCGGCAACCATTCGGCTTCCCCACGCGAAATCTCATCGAGGGTATCTTCGAGTTGTGCGGTGAAATCATAATCCACGTATTGTGGGAAATGCTGGGTCAGGAATCTTGCTACCACCCGGCCCACATCGGTCGGATGAAAACGCTTGCTTTCAAGTTCGACATACTCGCGATCGAGCAGGGTGGTAATAATCGATGCATAGGTCGAAGGTCGGCCGATGCCGTATTCTTCGAGCGTCTTGACCAGCGATGCCTCGCTGTAACGTGGCGGTGGTTCAGTGAAATGCTGTTCCAGCCTGATTTCGTGCAGATCCACGATGTCGCCTTCCGCGAGCGCTGGTAGCAGGTTCTCCTTGTTGTCATCCTTCTTGGGCTCATCCTTGTCCTCGATATATACCCGCATAAAGCCCGGGTCGCGAATCGTAGAGCCGTTTGCGCGGAAGCTGTTATCGCTACCACAGGCAAGGTCGACCGAGACCGTGTCCAGGGTCGCATGAATCATCTGGCAAGCCATGGTGCGTTTCCAGATCAGGCTATATAGTCGAAATTCGTCATCGCCAAGATGCTCCTTGATTTTGAAAGGTTCATTGCGTGCACTCGTGGGGCGAATCGCTTCATGCGCCTCCTGGGCATTCTTGGACTTGGTTTTATATTCCAAATTTATCGGCAATAAATTCACGTATTTCATCCAGTGCGTCATTGGATAAGGCGACCGAATCGGTACGCATGTAGGATATAAGACCAACCTGTCCGGCACCGATATCGATTCCTTCGTAAAGTTTCTGCGCGGTGCGCATGGTGCGCTGTGCTCCGAATCCGAGTTTACGTGCCGCCTCCTGCTGCAGCGTCGAGGTCGTAAACGGTGCCGCGGGATTGCGCTTGCGCTGTTTCTTTTCGACTTTGGCAACGCGTAACTTACCCTGCGCGGCCTCGTCCAGCCTGCGGTGGGCGTCATTTGCCTGGTCGGCGTTGGTAATCGTGAACTGTTTGACTTTTTCGCCACCCAGCAGGTTAAGCCTGGCGCTGAAAGCCTCGCCTTTGAAGTTGTTGTCTGACTCAATGCTCCAGTATTCCCGCGGGTTAAACGCTTCAATTTCGAGCTCGCGCTCGACGATCATGCGCAGGGCAGGGCTTTGCACCCGTCCAGCGGAAAGTCCGCGTCTTATCTTACGCCACAGCAGCGGCGACAGGTTGAATCCGACCAGGTAGTCGAGCGCCCGGCGTGCCTGCTGCGCGTTAACCAGGTCCATGGTAATTTCACGCGGATGGGCAATGGCTTCAGAAACCGCCTGTTTCGTAATCTCGTAGAAAGCGACGCGGTAGGCGCGCTTGTTCTTCATCAGGTTCTTTTCGTTGAGCAATTCGTATAGATGCCAGGAAATTGCCTCGCCCTCGCGATCCGGGTCAGTTGCCAGGTAAAGCGAATCTGCTTTTTTAAGTTCTTTTTTTATCGTCGCGAGGTGCTTCTGGTTGCGCTCGACGGGCGTGTAATTCATTTTAAAATTGTTATCGGTTTCGACCGCGCCTTCCTTGGGAATCAAATCGCGGACATGGCCATACGAGGCCAGAACCTTGAAGTCCTTACCGAGGTATTTTTCAATGGTTCTTGCTTTAGCCGGAGATTCTACGATGACTAGGTGGCTGGCCATTCAGTATTACTGGTCCGCAACGATAATTGACACAATTTCTGCTCAGTGAAATACGGCGGGTTGATCCGCAAACACAATATCCTCGTAATGCATCAAGGCGTTTTCGTCCTGCTCTTCCGAACTGTTGAACAACACCATCATTACGATCCACTTTAATTCCTCGATATCGACTTCCGAATCCGATTCAAGCGCCATGACGCGATTGATCACCATTTCACGCAGACGCGGGGTGAGCACGCCGGATTGCTCCAGAAACAGCAAAAAACCCTGGGCGCTATAGGCGAGGCGTGCGCACTCTTCCGGCGCCAGTACCCGCGTCGCGATATCGGACTGATCCATGGCGGTGTCGTCTTCGACCTGCGCCAATCCATCCAGCCATTCAAAGGCCTTTTCTATTTCGAGCGGTTCGAAGCCGGCCGCGCGCAAATCGGCGTCAATACCATCACGGTCTTCGGGAAGGTTGTCATCCTGGTCCGCATAGCTTGAAAATATGTACATCAGCACGTCTATAACGCCTTCTTTCATGAGTACCCCGGTTTAGATCCTGACGAAGCAGCCGCCAGGTGCTGATTGAATTAAGTCGTTCATTTCGAGTACCAGTAGCATGGATGAAAGCTTGTCGATGGTCAAGCCGCTGCGTTGCACAAGTATGTCACAGTTAACAGGATCGTATCCGATTGCGTCGAGCAGTTGCCTGGACGCGGAATCAAGCTCAAGTTTGCACTCGACCGCCTGAGAACCCCGTTGATCAAGAAGCAAGCTTGCGGGTCCGGCGAGTTCAGTCGCTATATCTGCCGGCGACTCGACGATCGCCGCGCCATCCCGAATCAGCTGGTGACAGCCGCGGCTTTGTGGATTATGAATCGAACCGGGAATTGCAAGTACCTCGCGTCCCTGTTCAGCCGCGAGTCGTGCCGTAATCAGGGAGCCACTACGCCGGGCCGCCTCGACCACCAGTGTCGCCAGCGCGAGCCCGCTGATCACTCGATTACGTTGCGGAAAATTTGCAGGTCGGGCTGGGGTCCCGAGCGGAAATTCGGAAATCATCAATCCACGTTCGAGAATTTCCCGGGCGAGCTTTTGATTGCGCCTGGGGTAAACCAGGTCGAGCCCGGTTCCGGTAACCGCTATGGTTTTGCCGCCACTTTCCAGGGCCCCCCGATGCGCTGCTGAATCGATGCCGAGCGCCATGCCACTGGTGATCGTAAAGCCGGCTGAGGCCAGCTGTAACGAGAAATCAAATGCATTTTGCGCGCCTCCCGGGGTGCAGTGACGACTGCCGACGATTGCAATTTGAGGTTCATGCAACAGGGTTAAATCACCGCTGGCATAGAGCAACGCCGGGGCATCGGCGATTTGGCGCAGTAACTCGGGGTAGGCACGGTCGTGGTAGCAAACCAGGTGGTTATGGCTTGCAGCAACCCAGGCCAGGTCCACCGCAACCTGTGGATGCTGCCGGGATCTGAGCTTAACGATCGTATCGTGCCCTAATCCACAGGCTTTGAGCGCAGGCGTAGAGCTGTTACGAATTCGTTCGGGATTTCCCGCAAACTGCGCGAGTAATTCCGACAGGTTTTTGCGGCCCGGTCCAAGGCTATGGTAAAGATGCAGAAAATCAGGTAGCAAATCCTTTTGCATACGGGTCTCCATGTTCCATTTGCAGACCCCGATACTATAACACCAGGCAGGTGCCTGGTGTTAGTGACTGAAACTTGAAACTTAGAGGCTACGGAGACTCGACCGAATCCCGAACTTTGATGGGTATGTCAGCTTCCATGATGAGCGCGTAGCTCATTTTCTCAAACGAGCGGATGATCATTGCCATACCAACCGATTCGTCGGGAAGCTTGACGCGGAACCTTGGATCTTCCTCTCTTTTGTCGGGGACGATCGAACCGGTACGTCGTATGCGCAGGATATTGCCGCTTTCAAGGCCATCTCGTTGCCCCAGATTGATCGCAATGGTCTGATAGACCCCGGTTTGAGATATAGCGTCCAGCAGCGCGACGATTTCGCCATTAACCTTGTTGTTCGGGGGCCTCGGATAGAAATCACGTTCGAAACTGGTGTTGTCCATCGGCATAACGCGATCGTCCCGCAGAATTTCCCGGTCGGAATTTGTCACCCGAATCGAGGCCGGATCGCCGCGCAGTAATAATTTGGATTCGCCGACATAAAGCGCCTCGTAACCCAGCAGCTCATCGGTAATCGGATCGTAAAGCGGGCGGTTGGGGCGGTAGATCTGGTAACGGCCGCTTCCGTCTGTGGTATCAAGATTACGCACGTAAAGCTTGTCGTTTATGCTGTTGATCAAGTGGTTATCAAAACTGGTCAGGACATAGGCGGATTTGTTCAGCGTGTCCTCGTCGATTATCAGCGGGCGCTCGATCAGGTGACGAATCGAATCAATCGGAATCGATGGAATCGTGGCATCAATCGGTTTTGAACGGATCCTGGGGTCGACCTTGACAATCTTGAGCCCGCCAGAAGTTTGCGACAGGACCGAACCGTCGGTACCGCGGGACAGGATCTGAACCTTGCGTTCGCCGCCGACATAGATAATTGCCAGGGTGTCACCCGGGTAAATCAGGTGCGGATTCTCGACCTGAGGATTCTTGAACCAGATTTCAGGCCAGTACCAGGGATCGCGCAGAAAAACGGTTGAGATATCCCACAGGGTATCGCCTTCCTGTACAATGTAGGTTTCCGGGTATTCCGGTTCGTAAACAACAGGTTCGACCGGTTCGGGATCTGGTGCAGCCACCGGTTCCGGAGTCTTGGCCTTGACGGAGATGACTTCGGTTGCCTCTTCAGGCTCGTAAACAACAGCGTAAGGTGGTGGTGGTTCGGCACAGGCGGTTATCAGCAACATACCTGAGAGCAGAATCATTCCTTTTATTAACTGTCTATTGTTGGTAATAGGCATAAAAACCCCTGAAAATGCGGTGTTGATTGATGGATTGTAGACTAAAAAAAACCGACTACAAGGTTTTTAACCGGGAAGACTCTAATATAATCATTAACTTGGAACAACTAGCTATAACTCTTCTTGAAGTACTTAGCCATGGCCTTACTAAATATCTTACATTTTCCAGATCCACGTCTTAGAACGGTCGCCAAAGCGGTCACAGAGTTTGACGAAGAACTCAGGCAATTCGTCAGCGATATGTTCGAAACCATGTACGAAGCGCCGGGTATCGGACTCGCCGCGACCCAGGTCGATCGGCATATTCGCCTGCTGGTAATGGACGTTTCCGAAGCCCGCAACCAGCCCAGGTGCCTGATCAATCCGGAGATACTCGAAGCGGACGGAGAAGAGGAAATGGACGAGGGCTGCCTGTCGGTTCCAGGATTTTATGAAAAGGTCCGGCGCGCTGAGCATATTCGAGTGCGGGCACATGACGAAAACGGAACGCTCAACGAATTTGAGGCGGAAGGGATTGAGGCTGTGTGTATCCAGCACGAAATGGATCACCTGGAAGGCAAACTGTTTGTCGACTACCTGTCGAACCTGAAACGCAACCGTATTCGCAGTAAGCTGGTCAAAACCCTGAAGCAGCAGGCCAGCTAGTTTCCCTCCAGCAATGCTCAAAATAATTTACGCGGGTACACCGGAATTTGCGGTTCCGGCGCTGGAGTCATTGTTGCGCAGTGAGCACCGGCTGGTCGCTGTCTATACTCAACCGGACCGCCCGGCGGGGCGCGGCCGCAAGTTACAGCAAAGCCCAGTTAAGAAAATTGCACTCGAACATGACCTGCCCCTGTTTCAGCCGGCCTCTTTCAACGACACCACGGCGCTGGACGAGTTACGCGCATGCGACGCAGACTTGATGGTTGTTGCCGCCTACGGGCTGCTGCTGCCAGCGGCTGTGCTCGAAACGCCGCGTCTGGGTTGTGTCAACATACATGCATCCCTGTTACCCCGGTGGCGCGGAGCATCGCCCATACAGCAGGCGATTTTAGCCGGCGATCAGCGCAGCGGGGTAACGCTGATGAAAATGGATGAGGGTCTTGATACCGGTGCAATGATTTCGAGTCTCGCGGTTGATATAGATCCATCCTGGAATGCGGCCAGGCTGCACGATGTACTGGCTCCGCTCGGGGCCGAGCTGTTGATGGATTCCCTGGACAATATCGAACAGGCACTGCAGCAGGCACGCGGTCAGGACGAATCACATGCCACCTACGCACCACGCCTGACAAAACGTGAGGCCGAAGTGGACTGGAACAAGCCCGCGGAGGTTTTGCTGAGGGAAATTCGTGCCTTCAATCCATGGCCGGTCAGCTATACCTTTATTGAAGATGACAACCTACGGCTCTGGTCGGCCCGGGCCAATGCGCTTTTCGATCCCGGTTCACCGGGTGAGGTTGTGGCACACGATGTCGAGGGGATCTACGTGAGTTGTGGCGATGGCATATTACAGGTGACCGAGCTGCAGTTTGCGGGACGCAATAAATGTACCGCCGCGGAGGCATTGAATGCCAGAAACCTGAGCGGATATCGCCTGGGCAAGCCGTGACAAATTTGACCAATCCCCGCTGGCTCGCGCTGCAGGTTATCCTGCAGGTGATTGATGGCGGACGCTCCCTGGACGAAATCTTCAACAGTGACTGGTACCAGTCGCAGGTGCTCGACAAGCGTGACCTGGCGCTCGGCCGTGAGCTTGCTTTTGGTTTCTGTCGATGGTATTTCGCCCTGTCAGCCCTGCTTACGGGTCGCCTGCAAAAACCGCTGCGTGCGCGTGATCGCGATATCGAAGTCATTCTCATACTGGGCCTTTATCAACTCCTGGTCATGAATACCGAATCTCATGCAGCGGTGAACGAAACCGTTAAGCTCGCGCTGGCGCAAAAAAAGGCCTGGGCAAAAGGCCTGGTTAACGCGCTGCTGCGTGGAGTTGTTCGCGACAAGATCAAACTGGATAGCAGCATGGCCTTGCATGCCTACCCGGATTGGGTGCTAACACGAATTCGCCGCGACTGGGGGGAACAGGCAGAGCAGGTTTTGATCCACGGTAATTGTCGGCCCCCGATGACACTGCGGGTTGATACTCGACAGGCCGAAATTGGGGCAGTGATCAACCAATTATCTGCTGCCGGCATCGACGCAAGCAGGCATGTCAGGATAGCTAGCGCGATCGAGCTGTCATCCCCCTGCGACGTCAAGCAAATACCCGGATTTTCACGGGGCGTTGTCAGCGTTCAGGACGCCGCAGCACAGATCGCCGCACCGCTCCTTGGCTGCAGCGCGCAGGCGCGCGTGCTCGATGCCTGCGCAGCGCCGGGCGGAAAGACAGCTCACCTGCTTCAACACTGCGACAATATTAAACTCGATGCTCTCGATCACAGTGAATCCCGCCTCGAAAAATTACGCCAGAATTTAGAACGTATTAACAAGTCAGCGCGAGTTTTGATCGGCGATGCGGCGAGTCCCGGAAGCTGGTTTGACGGCAATTACTATGACTGCATCCTGGCTGATGTACCCTGTACCGCCAGCGGCGTCATGCGCAGGCACCCGGATATCAAACTATTACGCCGTGAAAGCGATATAATGCCGCTGCTTGCGCATCAACGTAAAATTATAGACGCGCTGTGGCGTCTGTTGAAGCCCGGAGGGAAAATGCTGTATTGCACCTGCTCGGTTTTCAAGGATGAGAATGAAAACCAGATTTCGAAGTTCCTGGAGCGTCATGCTGACAGTATCGAGATCAAGTTGAACGATGTCGACTGGGGTGAAGCGCGACCCCATGGGCGCCAGATACTCACCGGTAGCGATAACATGGATGGCTTTTTCTATGGATTGCTGACCAAGTCAGGCGGCACATGATAACCACCGCGAAAATCAGCTACTCCGCGCTTTGCCTGGCATGCCTGGTAATGATGGTTTCACAGTCGTCCTCGGCCCAGGACGGGGATTCGTTTATAATTGAAGAAGCCGAGTTTACGTTGGATCAAGACTGGTTAATGCTCGACATGGTGGTAGCGAGCGAAATTCCGAATTATATTTCGATCGCGCTTGACCAGGGCTTTGCGGTTCCACTGATGTTTGAGATCGAAATCCGGTCAAAAAAACGTTACTGGTTTGATGACCGGATAGTTTCGCTGAAGCAGCAGTATATGCTGCACCGGTTACCGATGCTGGATGCCTACGTGGTACTCGATATCAACAACTCGCTTAGACACTATTTCCAGGAGCGCAAAGCTGCGGTGCAATTCGTCGAAGTGGTTTACAATTACCCCATGCTTGATATCAACAATCTGGCTGCTGACAGGGAATATTATGCGCGCGCACGATTTGGCATTGATACGGATGAATTACCCTTGCCCCTGAAATCCAGCTCGTTGTGGGATAATGACTGGGACCTGAAAAGCGACTGGTATGAATGGGAGGTTAAGTATCCCGCATCATGAATAGTACGTTCCGCAATTCCGCCTCAATCCTGGCACTGGTTGTTTTGCTGATGGCGTCACTTTACGCGATCAGCGATGCGACCTCGCAGGCAGCCACTTTCGGCAAGTATTACAACTGGCTCATATTTTTTAATGCGATCGGCCTTGTCGCCTTGCTTGGCCTGATTGTTTATAACGTTTACAAGCTGATCGTGCAGTATCGCCTGAAGGCGATTGGCTCGCACCTGACCGCACGTATGATCGGCGTATTCGTGCTGCTGACCATTATACCGGTGAGCGTGGTCTATTACTTCTCGCTGAGCTTCCTGCACCGGGGCATCGACAGCTGGTTTGACGTTGGCATCGAGGTAGCCCTCGAGGATTCCCTGCAGCTTGGTCGTAGCGCCATCGATCTGCGAAAACGAGATGCGCTCAACAAGACGCGCGCAGTTGCGGGTGAAATTATAGAAGTAGACAACGAGGTACTGGTCGTTTATCTCGGCGAAATCCGTGAAAGATACGGCGCCAATGAAGTAACCCTGTATGATCACTCGAATGCCATTATCGCTTCCAGCAGCATCGATTCCACCGAGCTGCCCGAGGCACTGCCGTTAACGGATATTGGCGATCTGGATATCGATAAACCCTATCTGAAACTGGTAGAAGATCCGGTTTACGGCCTCGCGGTACAGATAGTAATCCTGGTGCAAAGCCTGGATGCTACCGAACCACCAAAAACCCTGCAGGCACAATACCCGTTCACCGACCGGCTTAACGAACTCACCGTGGGCGTGCAAAAGGCCTACGATCGCTACAAGGAACTCGCGGTGTTGCGTGACCCGCTCAAAACCAGTTTCACGATGGCGCTATCGATCATCTGGTTGTTAAGCGTTCTGTCGGCGATCTGGCTCGCGTTTGTCGCGGCGCGTAAACTGGTTGCGCCTATTAATGACCTGGTCGAGGGCACCAAGGCAGTCGCGGCTGGAGATTATGAAAAGCAGTTGAACCTGTCGGGCAGTGACGAACTCGGGTTCCTGTTGCGTTCCTTCAACACCATGACGCGCAAGATCTCGCGCAGCCGCGCGGTTGCAGAACAAAGTCAGCGTATGGAGGCATTGCAGGCAAGATTTCGCGTAGCCGCGCGATTGCAGAACAAAGTCAACGCATGGAGGCATTACAGAGGTACTACCTGGAATCGGTCATGGAACACATTACCTCGGGCGTACTGACAATCGATGAAACCGGGTTTATCAAAAGCGGTAATCCAGCCGCCTGCCTGATTTTTGATATCGACGGTTTCTTTTTTACCGAACTTTATATCTCGGATGTTGTGCGACAGTACCCGATGATGGCGCCATTTTTCGATGCCGTGGAGTCTCACCTGAACGACGATAAGGAGTGGCAGGAGGAAATCGTTATCTACATCCAGGGTGGCAAGAAAATCCTGCGCGTTCGCGGTACCATATTGCTGTCTCAAAGCGATGATCGCAAGGAACAGGTTATCGTGGTTGATGATCTGACCGAACTGATCCAGGCACAGAAAGAATCGGCATGGAGTGAAATGGCGCGTCGACTGGCGCATGAAATCAAGAATCCGTTAACGCCGATCCAGTTGTCGGCGGAACGCCTGCATCGTAAGTTGAGCGGCGAAGTCAGCGCTGACAATCAGTCGATGCTGGACCGCTATACGCATACGATTGTGCAGCAGGTGGAAGCGATGAAATCGATGGTTAATGCATTTACCGAGTATGCCCGGCCTCCGTCCCAGAAGCCGCAGTGGGTTGACGTAAATGCGATGCTCGAAGAATTTGCGGTCCTTTATCACGGCGATAACACGGCAATCGAGATCGAGCTGAAACTGGACAAGTCGCTACCGGTAATCGAGGCTGACGATGTCCGCTTGCGCCAGTTGCTGCACAACCTTATCAAAAACAGTCTCGAGACGATTGACGGCGAAGGCTGGATTGCACTGAAAACGAAATATATCGAGAAACCCGATCGTAGCTGGGTAGAATTCGCGGTCGAAGACAGTGGCAAGGGGATTGCAGCCGAGGTCGCGGACAACCTGTTCGATCCCTATGTGACTACCAAGACTTCGGGCAGCGGTCTAGGCCTCGCGATTGTGCAAAAAATCGTTGATGAACACGGTGGTTCGGTACGCGTCGAGAAGTCTCGACGGGGTGGTGCAAAATTCACCGTGCGTCTGCCCGCGGCGGTTGCCGCGAACGAGGTCGCCGCGGAGGCCTCCGTTGAGCCTTTGAAAACCAGGAGAATGTCATGAGTGCCCGTATCCTGGTGGTTGATGATGAACCTGATATTCGTTTCCTGCTGAAGGATATCCTGGAAGATGAAGGTTACCTGGTGGACGTGGCAGAGCACGCAAAAGCGGCCAATGAAATCAGGCGTACCATCGATCCCGATCTCGTATTGCTTGATATCTGGATGCCGGAGGTCGATGGTGTGACGCTATTGAAACAGTGGAAATCATCAGGTCGAGATCATTGCCCGGTGGTCATGATGTCAGGGCACGGTACCGTCGAAACCGCGGTTGAAGCAACTCGTTATGGCGCGATCGATTTTGTCGAAAAGCCGCTGTCAATGGCCAAGCTGATAAGTACCGTAAAGGCAGCTCTGGCAGGTAGTTCGCAAGATCCGCGACAGGGAAGCAGACGCCGGCGCGAGGAACCGGTCGGGAACAGTCTTTTCGTGCAGAATCTGAAACAGCGTATGCAGGATCTGCGCGGCTCCAACCAGGCGGTTTTCTTATCTGGCCCTGTTGGCAGTGGTCGACGTATCTGGGCTGATTACCTCAGCGAATCGGCGGGTGATATGGATATTTTTGATACCGGCCAGGATATTCGTGAATTGCTGCCCCTGAAGGCCAACCTCTACATCGAGGATATTACTGATCTCGGTCTTGAACAGCAGGCCGAACTGCTGGCCGCTATCCAGTTAACCAACCAGGACTCGAAATTTCGTTTCATTGTTTCGAGTCGATTTGATTACGATGAACTGAAAAACAATGCCCGGGTCGAACCGCGCCTGGCGGAGATGTGGCGCGCCGCGATTATTATTCCCCCGCTGGATAACCATATCGAGGATATTCCTCAACTGCTGGAGTACTATGTCAATTGGTATAGCGATCATGAGCAATTACCCTATCGCCATTTTGACGTTGCCGCCCAAAACCTGTTGCGTAACCATCCCTGGGCTGGCGATATTACCCAGCTCAAGCAGTTTGTGAAGGCGATTTTGAAAAATAGCGACTCCGAGAATATCGAACTGTCGGAAATCGAGGCAACCTTGCGCGCGATTACGGCAAAAGCCGCCACCGAAATGAATGATAAAATGCAAATTACGATCGATCTGAATCTTGATCTCAGGGAAGCGCGGGAAGCTTTCGAACGCGAGTACCTGTCTAGGCACCTGGCGCTCAGTGGCAACAATGTGTCAGAGTTGGCGCGTCGGGTTGGACAGGAGAGAACCCACCTCTATCGCAAGTTGAAATCATTGGGACTGCAAACTAAAAAACAATAACAAACCATGAATATAATCATCTTAGGTGCCGGGCAGGTAGGCTCGACGGTTGCTACTGAGCTGGCCAAGGAAGAGAGTAACGAAATTACCGTCATCGATACCAACCAGCAAATTCTCTCTGATCTGCAGGACCGGCTCGATCTTCGCACCATTTGTGGCAATGGTGCCTACCCCGGTTTGCTCGAGGATGCCGGTGCCGACGATGCCGACATGTTGATCGCGCTGACCAATAGCGATGAAATCAACATGATTGCCTGCCAGGTAGCGTCTTCAATTTTTCACACGCCGACCAAGATCGCGCGCATCCGCTCGCCCGAGTACCTGCGCCGTCCCGGTTTGTTTGCCGAAGACTCGATCCCGGTCGATTTCATGATCAGTCCGGAGTCGCTCGTCACCGAGTATATATATCACCTGATCGAGCACCCCAGCGCGCTGCAGGTGCTTGATTTCGCCGGTGGCAGAGTCCAGCTGGTGGCGGTAAAGGCTTATCATGACGGGTTGATGGTGGGGCGTGAACTGAAGACCATGAACGACGTTGTGCCCGGTGTCGATATGCGGGTCGCGGCAATATTTCGCGGTGGCGAGTCGATTCAGCCATCCGCCGAGTGCGTGATCGAGGTCGAAGACGAGGTATTTCTGCTCGCCGCGCGTGAACATATCCCGACGGTTATATCGGAAATACGCAAGCTGGAAAAACCCAACAAGCGCATCATGCTGGCCGGCGGGGGCAATATCGGCGGACAACTTGCGGCAATGATGGAAAAGGATTACCAGGTCAAGGTAATCGAAATGTTCCCGGCACGCGCGCGGGAGTTATCGGCAGTCCTGGATTCGTCTATCGTGTTACTGGGTGACGCCGCCAACCCGGACCTGTTAAGCGAAGAAAATATCGAGTCCATGGATGTTTTCTGCGCGCTCACCAACGACGACGAAGCCAATATATTATCGTCGATGCTGGCCAAGCGCATGGGCTCCAAAAAAGTCATGTCGTTGATTAACCGGGCCGCCTATGTCGACCTGGTCGAAAGCGGCCTTATCGATATCGCGATCTCGCCGCACCAGGTGACCATCGGCGCGCTGCTCGCCCATATACGGCGTGGTGATGTGGTCGCTGTGCATGCCCTGCGGCGTGGCTCGGCCGAGGCGATCGAGGCGATTGCACATGGTGACAAGTCATCATCACGTGTG
>CALZHS010000046.1 GCA_945787265.1 uncultured Gammaproteobacteria bacterium
CAATTTTCATGGTAATTGCGGACTAAAGTACTACTCTGGACTAATACTAATGCGAATCCGGCAGGCATTGCACTCTAATTTACATTTTCGGGCCTCATTGGAGGAATCAGGTTATATCTATGAAACTTTCTTCTGCCCCTTTTTTTATCTTGTGAGATTTTCCCGCTGCTATACTCGATGTTTATCGTTGAAATGAATTGAAGAATAACAATGCTCGAACCTCTACTCGAACAGGCAGGTGAATTACCTTCGCTGCCCGAAGTCTATATCCGCGTAACTGAACTACTCGAAACCGAAAATGCCAGTGGTTTAAAAATTGGCGAAGCGGTTCAGACCGATCCTGCGCTCACCGCCAGGATCCTCAAGATGATCAATAGCGCCTATTACGGATTGCGAAACCCGGTTACCTCCATTTCCCAGGCGGTCGCTTTACTGGGTCGGCAACAGCTGAAACAGGTCCTGCTGGGATCCGTATTAGCCGGAGTCTTTAAGGATTTTGATGTTACCCATTTCCCGTTACGGGACTTCTGGCAGCACTGCATCAAGACGGCGATCATCGCCAGGCAGCTTGCGATGCAAAATGCACGCATCATCGATCACGATGCATTCTTCACGGCCGGACTGCTACACGACGTTGGCTGGCTGGTGATAGCAAAGGTGAATCCGGGTTCCTATCTGCAAATAACCCAGCTTGCGAAAGACGAAAACAGGGATGTCCTGCAGGTCGAAGCCGAAAAACTGGGCGTCACCCATATCGATGTCGGTGTTGCCTTACTCGATAAATGGGGTATCCCGGGCCTGATTACCGAATGTGTAAGAAAACATCACGACAGGGATCACGTTGGACCCTTGTCCGTGGAAACCAGTATCGTATTCCTGGCAAATCAATTGAGCCGTCTCGACCTTAGCGATGCAGAGCCAGATGCAGAACTGGACGAGGAGGAACGGGTATCTGCTGTCTTGTCGACGATACCGAACTGGGAAAATTCGAAGTGCACTGCCGAGCAGATCGCTATTGCCTGTCGCCTGGCCGACCAGCAATGGTTCGAGGTTATGGAGTCACTTGGAATGATTGACCTGGATATCGACGACAGTGTGGAGGAAACCTTCCTGTTCAATACCGACCTGGACCGGCTGTAAATAATTCTGGAAATTGCATATCGGGCCTTCTAGAGGCTGACTTTAAATTCCCGATTCAGGAGACTGCATATCTGATGAAACTACGTTACAAGCTGCTGGTCCTGGTACTGCTGGTATCTTCCGTCCAGGCTGGTTCCATTACAACGATACAGCTGCAGAATCGCCCGGCCGAGGAAATCATACCCATTGTCAAGCCAATGCTGGGAACCGATGACGCGATATCGGGCCAGGGATTCAGAATATTCCTGCGATCATCACCGCAAACCCTGTCGCAGGTAAAGGAAATGATCGACCTTCTGGATATTGCCGCGAAAACACTGCAGATATCCGTTTTCCAGGGCAATACACGGGGTCTTAGCGCACTGGATATCGGCGCTAACATTCAAATTGAAAGTGACGATGCAAGTATCGACATTGGAACCGACAAAAACAAAAAAGGTGGTGGCAGCATCACTTACAGTACCAGTAACGGCAGCGGCAGTATCAACAGCACCAGCACCCGCATGCGCCTGCAGGACAATCCGATACACCAGATACGTGTCACCGAAGGCACCGAGGCTTACATAGAGACTGGCGAGCAAATCCCCTATTTTTCAGGCACTCACTGGATCACACCCGGCACGGTTGCGGGTGGCATTGAATACAAGGATGTGACTACCGGCTTTTACGTGCTCCCACGCATCCACGGCGACAACGTCACGCTGCAGGTCAGCCCGTTCAAGAATTCCCAGGGTAATACACGCGGTGGCAACATTGAGACCCAGTCAGCCAACACCACCATAACCGGGCGGATTGGGGAGTGGATATTGATCGGAGGCGCCAGCGAACAAATCAAGCGTTCGCAAAGCGGCGCTGCCAGCTTTAGCTCGACACAAAGCAGGACTAACGAAAGCATCTGGATCAAGGCAGACCTGATTCAATAGGCCGTGAACCTGTCAACAGTCAAGATGAAAGCGCAAAAGCTGGCAACAATGAGTAATCAGCGAATGATTACACGAACCTGAAGATATTGGCATTTCAAGCCGGAAAACCACAGAACGCGGCTGCCCAGTAACTTAAATCAGAATTTCTTCTCGTTGGGCACGCGTCGCAATTCATCAAACACTTTCACTTCCCAGGGCCTGACCGCCATTATCAGGCTGCAACCAAAGCGATCGTCCAGCGGCACGGACTCGGAATCCAGCCTGAGTTGATGCGCATCAATCGCTAGCAGCTTTATCTTTTTAATGATTTCGGCATTCGCAGCGCGGGAAAAAACTCCCGAGATATATATTCGGTACTCGCCATTACCATCGAAGGATGAGTCGAAAAACTCGGTCTGGACCTCGCGCTCGTAAAAACGTTCGATCGGGCCGCGCGGAATGAAACTGAAATTTTTAGCAATCATCAGTTTCACGCGGTTACCCGGCTGCAGCTCGATTAATTTCATGCGATCCAGTTTCGCCAGCAGCCGAATACCCTCGGTTTCGGAAATATCGTAGATCCGGATAATGTCCTCGAACTCAAGCTTGCTCATCAGGAAATACGCCATCAACAGCAGCTTGATATCAGACACCAGTTCTGTTTCCTGCTCGAGCGTCAATTGCTCGGTGAGCTCGATATCTTTCTCCATCTGGTGAACCAGGTCGGAAAACTCCAGGTTCAGCAATTCACAGACCTGCGCCAGGCGTTTCAAGGTAAACGACTGTTCCGCGAACAGCCGTTTAACGCTGGCTTCAGATAGTCCAAGCTTCTGTGCAACCTGCCGATACTTTATCCCCTGCCTGCGCAATTCCCGCTTCAGCGTTTCAATGATAAGGTTGGTCTGTCGCATCGTACTATTCAGTGCTACTGTAAGCGCCGGATCTCACTACTATGCGGCAGTTAGTTGCTTAATACAAATCCCCGAAGCAGTATACGCCTTCGTAGCCTGGCAACCAGGTAGCTGGAGAAATGAAACTGGTAAACACTGGCCGCCCCTCGAAACCGGTCCTCGTACTTGTCGTAGTTTTGCTGCTTGCCGGCGGGCGGGAGTTGTCTGCGAGCGAATCGGATCTCTGGACATATGCCCATATTCCTCTGTCGGATTCGTCGGCACTGGTCAGCTCACAATTGCAAAATTCGATCCAGGCCGTGATCGATACGATCAATTCCAGATCGATTGAGGAACTTCATTCGCTTGACGATACCGCTCTGGAATTCGTTTTCTTTACCGAGTTCAAATCCCGCTATATTCGCGACCTGACCTGGGGCATGTTTGAGAAATGTATCGGCACCAACAGTTGCCGTGGTTGGCCAAAGTTTGAACGCATCCAGATGTATCCAGAAGAAAGCGTCTATTATGCCGCCAGGTGGCGCTTTATACCGTCCAGGTTTCACCTTGCCTCGGTTGTCCAGGTCTGCGGGATTCGCATGGGTGCTGACAAGTTAACGCATTTTTTTGACGATGCATTTCACTATTTCAACGCGCTACGCAGCAAGCGTAATAAGTTCGAGCCTGAAGATATCAGGCAACTATCGCTGACTTTCGAGGAAACTTACATGGGGACCCGCCTCACCGGGATTATCAGTTACGCCGATATCGAAGCCAACCTGGCAGGAGTGCAATTTTACAGCGAATTCTTTACCGGAAACTCACCCATGATTGGTCGCGTCCAGGATGGTCGCCTGAAGCTGTTAAGAAAACCCGACATCTGCGATTATGTTTCCGAAGGGTATGATGAACGCATATTGCCCAATGAGTTCACCTATAGCCTGCTGGATACCACCCTGGCCCGACAACGCAAGCAAGACCTGCAAAGAATTATCACCGCACGCGCAAAGTATTCGGCGTACCGGACGAGCGCACTGAGTGCGAAGGAACTGCAGGCGCAGAAGAAAATGATCCTCGCGCGGCGCATACCGATGACCCGCTGGCAGAGTGATTTCCCAAAGATACGCATGGTCGGGCATGCTGCCGGAATGACCGCCCAGTGGATTTTCGATTCGAGCTTCCGTCGCGTGTCGAACCTGTTCGGTTTCGATCCGCTAAAACCACGCAAACTTGACGATCGAATTCCGATCGAGATGCGTCCAGTCGAACAGGGTTATTCTTCGCAGTAGACAGGCCCCAGGGCGAAACGCGAAGTGACTGGAGAATTAAAGCCCTTACCTGACGTAGGTAATCACTGAAACAAAATGGCAGGCCGAACCGGCGAGTACAAAAAAGTGCCAGATACCGTGGGCATGAACCAGTCGCTTCAACATATCGAGAATATAGAACACCACGCCGCAGGTATACGCGAGGCCACCGGCGGTCAGCCACCAGAGCCCGGTTTCGGGAAGCACGGCTTGCAGACTGGCGAAGTCAAAAACGCAGGCCCATCCCATTCCGAGGTAAATCAACATCTGCCCCACTTTAACCGCCCAGCCAGACAGCAACACCTCGCTCACGATTCCGACCAGGGCCAGCGCCCAGATGATACCCAGGATCAGTAAGCCATTACCATCGCGCAGGCTGACCAGCATATAGGGTGTGTAAGTACCCGCGATCAAAAGGTAAATCGCCACGTGATCGAGCAGCTGGAACAGGTCCTTTAGCCTGGGCGGATGAAAGCTGTGATAAAGCGTCGACATTGTATAAAGCAGCACCAGGGTAACGCCGAAGACGCTGAAACTCGAGATGATCCAGGGATCGCGTGACTGAATCCCGACGGTCAGTAACGCTCCGAGGCCAACCAGCGCCAGCACGGCACCGACCAGGTGGCTGATACTATTGAGTTTTTCGCCGTAGTACATGATAAGACCGATTATCTAGCGGTTTCAGATTCCGCCCCGATCAAAGGCTACTCGAAAGCGATTGCGGCATCCTGCAGCCATAACAACAGGTAATCGGCAAAACTGCGACGAATAATGACTTCGAAACCGGAACTGTCGGGCAGCGGTGATAACGTCATCCCGGCCCTGGCAAGTCGGGTCTGCGCACACTGCCCGGGCTTGAATTCACGGGGATGCAAATCCAGCGGGCAGTCGGTGGCCAGCAATGCGGCCGAATTCTCGCCGCTAATATGAAGCATGGTTAATCCGCTTGAATTATCGACGACCGAACAAAACGCATCCCGCAGCGCCGACAGCAGTTCAGCCTTTAACTGGCCTTGACCACCGGCCGGCGTCACGATCAACCATTCATCCGGGCCCAGCCAGTAAATACTATATCCTTTCGAATCTACAACGGTGTTGGCTTCCACGGGCGGCTCACAGCCCAGTACTTTCAAAACGCCGGCCAGGAACCGGGTGTCGTCGGATCGACCCCGCAGGTTGATGTAACCGAGAAAAGGCTTTTCCTCGATCCGGGGGGCACTTCCAATCGGATCACCCAGTTCAACCTGTACCAGGGGACTTTCCTGCTGGAACAGATCAGACATTCTGTTTCGCTCCTTCCCGGTCGTAAAACACGGGACCGGTAATCTCGGCCCTGATCACCCGGCCGTTGGCGAGCGGCGCGTACACGGTTTCACCCATGCGATGATGCCCACCCTTTACCAGTGCCAACGCAATCGAATGGCCGCAACAGGCACTGTAGTAGCTCGAGCTCACGTGACCCACCATCGGTACCGGCAGCGGCGCCCGCGGATCATTCACCAGTTGGGCACCCTCAGGAATAACCGTCTGGGGATCTTCGGTCATCAGGCCGACGAGCTGCTTACGATCCTTGCGCACCGTGTCGGGTCGACTCAGCGATCGTTTGCCGAGAAAGTCATCCTTGGTTTTGGACAAGGCCCAGCCCTGCCCGAGGTCTTCGACCGTAATCGAACCGTCGGTATCCTGGCCGACGATGACGTAGCCTTTTTCGGCGCGCAGCACGTGCATGGTTTCGGTGCCATAGGGAGTGATATCAAAGGATTCTCCCGCCTGCATCAACTTTTCCCACATGTAACGGCCGTGATTGGCCGGAATGTTGACCTCGTAGGCAAGTTCACCGGAGAAACTGATGCGATTCACGCGACATTCGACATCTCCGATGGTGCCGGTTCTCGAAGCCATAAACGGAAACGCGGACGCGGAGAAGTCGATACCCTCGCATACCGCCGAGACAACATCGCGGCTGTTCGGGCCAACCACGGCCGCCGTCGCCCAGTGATCGGTTACCGAGGTCAAAAAAACCTGCATTTCCGGCCATTCGGTTTGCAGCCAGCGCTCCATCCACGCGAGCACGCCCGCGGCACCACCGGTAGTGGTATGCATGAAGAAATGATCCTCGGCGATTCGTATGGTAACGCCATCGTCCATGACCATGCCGTCTTCTCCCAGCATGAAGCCGTATCGGCCCTTGCCGACCTCGAGCTTCGCCCAGTTGTTGGTGTAAATCATTTCGAGGAACCTGGCCGAATCAGGCCCCTTGATCTCAATCTTGCCGAGCGTGGACGCATCGAGAATTCCGACGCTTGCGCGCACCGCGAGACACTCGCGATTAACCGCCGCGTGCAGATCCTCGCCGGACCTTGGGTAATACCACGGCCGTTTCCACTGCCCGACATCCTCGAACATTGCGCCGTTTTCCTCGTGCCAGGCGTGCATTGCGGTCTTGCGCACTGGATCGAACAGCTTGTCACCGAGGTTCTGTCCGGCGAAAGCGCCAAAGCTGATCGGCGTATAATTAGGCCGGTAAGTCGTGGTGCCGGTAGCGGCGATGCTTTGTCCCATGGTTTCGGCGAGTATACCCATACCATTGATATTGCCGAGCTTGCCCTGGTCGGTACCAAAACCCATCGCGGTATAACGCTTCACGTGTTCGACGGATTCAAAGCCTTCGCGCACCGCGAGTTGGATATCAGCTGCGCCGACATCATTTTGCATGTCGATGAAAGCCTTGGGACCACGCCCGCGGGTATAGGGCGAAGGTGCATTCCAAAGCGGCAATATCGCCTCGCTGTCGACCGCGTCGGCCAACGGTGCGTCCGCTGATCCATCCAGGCCACAGGCAGCAGCAGCCTGGTTACCGGCCTCGGTACCTTCTGCGAGGCACCCGGCCAGGTCGAGCCTGCCGTTGGCCGCGCCTGCCGAGAACTGCGGTTGCGTCGCCGATCCGGGCAGAAACATGGCACTTTCCTCGTCCCATACCGGTTTTGCGCCGGATTGCGCGTTCAGGTGCACCACCGGACTCCAGCCGCCGGAAACAGCGAGCAGATCACAGCCAAGTGATTTGACATTGCCGCTTACGGACGAACCGTCCATCGACAGGCGCATAACCTGCACCGAGCGCAGACGCTTGCGGCCAGCGGTATCAACAACCAGGCTTCCATTGATAACCTGGATACCGGCATCGCGCACGGTATTGGCGATCTCGCTGGTGGATTCGGTGCGGGCATCGACCACCGTAGCCACGTCCACCCCGGCCGCTTTCAGATCGAGCGCCGTCTGGTAGGCGCTGTCGTTATTGGTAAAGACAACGGCCTGTTTACCCGGTTTTACCGCGTAACGATTGGCGTAGGTCGAAACCGCAGAAGCGAGCATAATTCCGGGGCGGTCGTTATTGGCGAATATCAGCGGACGTTCTGCCGCGCCGGTCGCGAGCACCACCTGCCGCGCCCTGACCTGCCACAGTTTCTCGCGCCCACCGCTGCGCACGTTAATGGGTAAGTGGTCGCTAAGGTGCTGGTTGATGGTCAGGAAGTTGTAATCATGGTAACCAAACACGGTGCTGCGCGGTAATAGCGTAACTTCCGACATGCTGTCCAGTTCTGCAACCGCGCTTTCGATCCACTGGCCAGCAGCAACACCGTCGACCTTGGCAATACTGGAAAGAGTCAGACCACCCGGCTCGGATTGTTCGTCGGCGATGATCACGCGCGCGCCGGCGCGACCGGCGGCAAGCGCTGCCGAGAGGCCCGCAACGCCGCCGCCAACGACGAGCACATCGCAATGCTGGTGGGTATGTTCGTATCGGTCAGGGTCATTTTCTCGCGGCGTTTCACCAAGGCCCGAGGCCTTGCGAATGAAATGCTCGTATTTCATCCACATCGATTTCGGCCACATGAAAGTCTTGTAGTAAAAGCCGGCCGGCATCAGGCGACTGAACCAGCTGTTGATCGCCAGAAAATCGAAATCCAGGCTGGGCCAGCAGTTGACGCTGCGGGCGTCGAGATCAGGGTATAGCTCGACCTGCGTGCCGCGTGCATTCGGGATCGTGCGATTACCCTGCTCAACCTGGAAAATCGCGTTCGGCTCTTCCGAGCCCGCGCTCATGACGCCGCGGGGTCGATGATACTTCCAGCTGCGCCCGATCATGTGTACACCATTGGCAAGCAGCGCCGAGCACAGCGTATCCCCCGCCAGCCCGGTATAGCGCTTGCCGTTAAAGGTAAATGCGATCTCCTGCTCGCGATCGACGCGTCCACCCTGTTC
>CALZHS010000047.1 GCA_945787265.1 uncultured Gammaproteobacteria bacterium
TCTACGAAGACGTTCAAGATTCCTATATATTCTCCTTGTGAACCTCGGCCACCACCAACGGAGCGTTTGTTTCAGAAAACACATCCAGGGTTGGAGTCTCACTCAGAGTCCGAATTGGGTCGTTAGCCGACCCTCAAAATAATTTTCTGAGAGTCCGCTTTGGGGGGGTGTGAGGACTGGATTCAAACTCCATCTTCGACAAATTCTCCCCAAGTTATCCATCATCCGCCACTGTGCGCCGCCTTACATTTACGATTGACAGACGATGTGCCATTGGCACAAAACCTCCAGCAAAGCCGGCTTTTACTGGGCAACCGCTTCCAGGTTTAGCAGGGCAGGTACATCGCTCGGCTTGTATTTTTCAATTCTTGCGAGGTCGAGCGGTTCCCTTGGCTTGGCGGTAACGATAAGCGTGGATTTCCCGGCCAGGTATTCCTTGTATGGATCGATTACGTATTCATCAAACTCGATACCATTCAATTTTCCACGGTACTGCAGTGCATTCAAACGCGCGGCCAGAATCTGGGCCGGCGTCAATCCGAGCTTGGTACAGTATTTTTCGACCCGCGCGTTTAACGACTGGTCGGTGATTTTTAAAGTCAGGTCACTCATTTTCGGTCGATAGTAAGGCCCGCTTGCCACGCCCGACATCAAGTTTCCTGCAATCTGCATGTTCATATCGAGATTTAACATATCAACCGCGTCGATGTTCATTTCGGTAATAAAATTGCTTTCGCCCTGCCTTAAACCGACTGTCATTGATACGATTATTTCGTCGTAGCCGAGCGCCTTGAGGGCTTTTGGTGAATACCCGTACTTGCCGACGCATTGGACCCCGCGCTGCCTGATATCGGTGGGCGCCAGTTTTTTGATGCTTGCCTCGTACAAATCAGTGTAATAATCGGCCGTAGTCTGGATCCGCATGTCTTCGGCGATAAATCCGAAATATTCCGGTGCTCCACTGCTTGCCGACGGGGTGCCCGCAGCGAGGTCGCTCAAGCTCAGCAGGGTTAGAAAACTGGGGGTATCGATACCCAGGCGCCCGATAGAAAAACCGTCGCGGTAGCCTTTTATCTTTACCTTTACATCATCGACTGTAAGCTCGCCGGTAATGGTTGAACTTATACCGCCATACTCGATTTCCGCGTAGGGTGACATCGCCAGGACAGCAGAATCCACACCATCACTGACCTTGTAATACAGGTAAAATTTGCCTGCGGCGAAGACGACACCGACCAGCAAGACGGTACCAATAAGAATAAATTTCATTGAATATACCCTCGTCCTCACCATTTAACAGGACGAATTTTTTAATGTTTGTTAGCCGGAGTATAGCGGGGGCATAGTGGATTGCCATGTGAGCTCATTTCAGCCAGATTGCCCGGTAAAGGGCATCCTCACTGCCCGTAGTTTTTGAATTATACTGGCCGGGTTATGAAGCTTTGATTTGTAATGTCCCGGGTAGCTATTCAAATTGCAGTAATCAAGGGTGATGGAATCGGCGTCGATGTAACCGACGCGGCGCTTGCGATCGTCGAGGCGGCGCTCTCGAAATCGTCCAGTATTCGCCTGGATTACCGCGAAATATACGCGGGGGCGGGCTACTTTCGTGAAACTGGACGCGATATCGAAGCTGGCGGCGAGGAAGCCGCGGGGAAGGCGGATGCGATATTTCTCGGCAATGCGCCGCAACGTCTTGCCGACCCGCGTGCGGGTGATATAGACCTCGTGATTTTGCGCGAATCCACCGAGGGGCTTTTCTATTCGGCCGCGGTGCATGGCAGGAGCGAGGTTATCAACAACGAGGAAGTGCGCGACGTATTGCGAATTACCCGCGCTACCACCGAAAAGCTGCATCGCTTCGGCTTCGAGCTGGCGCGTAAGCGCAAACAACGAGGATCCAGGGGCATGTTGACCTGCGTCGACAAGGCTAACGTGTTCGCGTCGATGGCATTTTTCAGGCAGATCTACGACGAGATCGCAGCGGAATTCCCGGATGTTCAAACCGATTACAATTACGTCGACGCGCAGGCACTCGACCTGATTCGTCGGCCCTGGGACTTCGATGTGCTGGTCACTGAAAACATGTTTGGCGACATTCTGTCGGACCTTGCCGGGGGCCTGGTCGGTGGTATGGGGATAGCGGCCTGTGCCGAGATCGGAGATTCTACCGCGTTGTTTCAACCCGCCCACGGTAGCGCGCCCGATATCATGGGCCAGGATAGTGCCAACCCGCTCGCCGCTATTTTAAGTGGTGCATTAATGCTCGAGTACCTGGCTGACAAAACCGGGGAGTCGACGCTGGCAGATGCTTCACGCTTGATCGAAACTGCAGTCTCTCGTGGTTTTTCCGAATCACGTATCCGTCCAATCGAGTTTGGCGGTGATATGGGTACCGGGGCAGTGACGCGTGAATTGTTGGCGCTTCTCTGACCCTGTTTTATCGCCTTTACGGTTTGCTGGCAGGCGATTCAATGACTGAAATCAGGTGCGTATCGAAGCAAAGAACGGGTTCGACATCAAATTAGAATTAACATTAAATAAACTAAATAACTGATTGTAAATAATAGTTATTATATAAGTTTAAAATTTAAAATCGTAACCACGAATGTCGGTTTTTACGCGTTAAAAACAGGCCGGACGAACGGCACTGTTTTTCAGAATATCTCTGCTATGCTCCTTAGCATGACGCGCACTGCCGAACTCGATATTCAATCCCCCGTTACCCTTGAACAGCTGATTGGCAAGGGCCAGGATTTGCCCAGCCTGCCTGAAATTTACCTGCGTGTCTCCGAGCAGCTGGAAAACGAATCAAGCACGGTTCAGCAGATTGGAGACACGGTTCAAAATGATCCTGCGATTACGACGCGCGTGTTGAAAATGGTCAATAGCGCCTACTACGGTATGCCGAACGAGGTCGCCTCGGTTTCGCAGGCGGTTTCGTTGCTGGGACGCGAAAGACTCAAGCATATCCTGATCGGTTCGGTACTGCGGGGCGTTTTCAGCACGCAGGAGAATCCGGCCTTCTCGATGCAGGTATTCTGGCAGCACAGCATAAAAACCGCGATCATCGCGCGTCAGCTGGCAGCACAGATCAGTGCCATCAAGGAACCCGAATCGATGTTTACCGCGGGTTTGCTGCATGACATCGGCAAACTGTTGCTGATTAACAAGGTCCCGCAACGTATGCTGGCTGCGGAAGAGTACATGGTTCAAAAGCGGGTCGACGTGTTAACCGCTGAACTGAGCCAGGTCGGCGTTACCCATACCGCCGTCGGCGAGGCGCTGATGGATCACTGGGGCCTGCCGCAATTGCTGATTGATTGCTCGCGTAATCACCACGAAGTGGTTCACGATGGTCCCAACCGCGAAGCCACCCACCTGATTTACCTGGCCAACTGCCTGAGCACCTATGTGCCGCCCCTGGACGAGCAGGAAACGCAGAATATACTCGACGATATCGAGAACTGGGACCAGGGATACGCAACCCTCGAGCAGATTGCATACGCATGCCAGTATGCCGAAGACATGGTATTCGAAGTCATGGAATCACTGGGCATGGTCGCTCTCGAAATCAGCAGCGACTAAGCATAAAATCCGAATTACCGGGCCTGTTTAGCGCGCCCCGCTTCGGATAGCCAAATACCACCCAGCACCAGCGTCAGTGAAACCGCGTGGTGTGCTTTGAAGGATTCTTGCAGGAAAACAACCGCCATTATCGATGCCAGCACCGGCACCAGGTTGACGAATATAGAAGCTCTGCCGGGGCCAATCATGGTGACACCCTTGATAAAAAAGGTTTGCGCAACCAGCGAAGGCAGTAACGTTGTCAACAACGCGATGGTCCATCCGGTCAGCGAAGGCGTATGCCAGCCCTGTTGATAGGTTTCGATCGCGACCACCGGAATCGAAACCAGCCAGGCCACGGTTGCCATGATCGCAAACAGGCCGAGTGCGCTGACGTTGGGTTTACGACTCAACCCGATCGAGTAGGCGGCATAAAGGAAGCAGGCGATCAACATGAACAGGTCGCCGCGATTGACCGACAGGCTCTGCAGCGCGTTCCAGTCTCCGCCGGAAGCCACGATAATAACGCCGAGCAGGGTTACGATGACGCCCAGGCTTTGCAATCGTGTAATCTGGTGACGCCAGATCAGCCAGCTGGCAAGTAGCACGTACACCGGGATCGAGCCCTGCAGGATACCGATGTTGATCGCCGAGGTATGATGTGCGGCGACGTAGAACAGGGCGTTGAAAGCGGTAAAGCCGCAGCTACCCATGAGGCAAAGATAGGGCAGGTGACGGCGCAGTATCGGCCAGTCGCGGACTATATTTTCGCGTGCAAATACAGCCAGCAGTATAACCACGCCCAGCCAGCGAAAGGTAACCAGCTGCATTGGCGAAATTTCACCAACCGCGAGCTTACTGAAAATCGCGTTGAGCCCCCAGCACCAGGTGGTCCCAAGCAATAGCAGGTAGGCGCGTAAATGATACGCGTCGATCATGAGCGTGTCCTCACGCCTCGAACCAGTTCGCGGTGCAGCGTGTAAAGACCGCTCAAAATGATAATGCTGATTCCAAAAACACTTTGCAGGTCGGGAACCTCACGCCATACCAGGAAAGCGATACCGCCACCGAAAACAATGGACAGGTACTTCAGCGGGGCCACGATTCCGACCGCCAGTCGCTGATAGCTCAGTGTCATCAGGTATTGTGCCATTCCGCCGAGTATTCCAACCATGCAAAGCAACGCAAGATCCATCAGCGGGGGTTGCTGCCAGCCCTGAAGGATAATCCCGACGGTACTGACGATAATCCCGGTAGCGGTAAAGTAAAAGGTGATGCAGACAGGATCGTCGATCTTGCCGAGATGGCGAATAACGATCGTGGTGCAGCCGATCAGAAAGGCGGCGGTCAGCATGTACAGGCTGCCGCTGGCGAGCATATCGGCGCCCGGTCGAACTACCAGCAGCATGCCGATAAACCCGAGGATGATGGCCGACCAGCGACGAATGCCCACCGCTTCGCGCAGTAAAATCACCGACAGTGCCGTCATGAATAGCGGCGCCGTGTGCAGTATCGAAATCGCTTCTGCCAGCGGCATCAGTGAAAAGGCGTAAAAAGCAAAGCCCATCGCGGCAATGCCGAGCACGCTGCGCAGCAGGTGCAGTTTTTTCTGGTCGGTTCTCAGTATGCTCAGCCCGCCGCGCATTAATATGATGACCAGTACGGGAACCAGGGCCACGGTACAGCGAAAGAACATGATCTGCGCCGTCGGATAGGTTGCGCCAAGCCATTTCACGCTCGCATCCATCATTGCAAACAGCAGGATGCTCAGCAGCATCGCGCCGAAGCCGAGCGCCGGCTTGTCGATACTGCGGTTGTCTAGTGAAATAGGGTTACTGGAAACAGTGAAGCTCCTGTCAGGCGAGAATCATATCGGCTGCCTTTTCGGCCACCATGATCGTGGGTCCGTTGGTATTGCCAGAGGTGACGGTTGGAAAAATCGAAGTATCGACTACTCTCAGGCGCTCCACGCCATAAACCCGGCACCTCGCATCGACCACGGCAGTTCTCGAATCAGGTCCCATCATACAGGTGCAACTGGGGTGATACACCGTGTCAGCGCGCTCGCGGATATCCGCGACTAACTCATCATCGCTCTGCACCGAGGGGCCGGGCCGTATTTCATGATCGATAATTTCGGCCAATGCGGGTGCGCTTGCCAGCTGGCGCAGCAGGCGGGCGCCTTCGAGCATTTGCGTTACGTCATCGTCACTCGACAGGTAATTCGGCTGAATCCTGACCGGGGCAAACGGGTCGGGAGAATCGATTTGCAGGTGACCGCGACTGGTCGGGCGCAGTTGTCCGATGGAGTTTAAAAATCCAGGGTAGGGATCCGGTCGCATCAACGGACGTTCGCCCGGTGGTGATGTGGTGTAGGTAATCGCGGCGAAATACAGCTGGATATTGGGCCGGGGGCGTGATGGGTGACTGCGCAGGAATCCACCCGACTGGTTGACGCTTAATGACAACAGCCCGTCCCTGAAAACGAGGTAGCGCAGGCCGGCTAACATTTTTCCCCACCAGGGATAGAGCCGGTTGTTCAGCGTTGGTACTCGAGAGCGATAGTAAATACAGTAGTCCAGGTGATCCTGCAGGTTGCGCCCAACCCCCGGCAAAGCCACCCGTGGCGAAATGCCGAATCGCTTGAGCAAATCGGGATCGCCAATACCTGACAGCTGCAGGATCTGTGGTGAATTGATCGCACCGGCGCTGACAATGACCTCGCAATTTGCTTTCACCTGGCGTGTCTGGTTGTTATGAACGAACTTGACGCCGTTAGCCACTTTGCCGTCGAACAGGATACGCGTGACCTGGGCACGCGTAATAATCTCGCAATTGGCCCGCTTCAGTGCCGGATGCAGGTAGGCCCTGGCCGCTGACATCCGCCGCCCGTCCCTGGTCGTGATCTGGTAGAAACCAACGCCTTCCTGGGATTCACCGTTAAAATCTGGATTTAAGGTAAAGCCCTGTTGCTGGGCGGCCTCGATGAATACCTGACACAACGGGTGATACTGCGAACTGACATTGTTGACGTAAAGTGGTCCGCGGTCGCCGCGGTACTGATTAGCGCCGTCCGAGTTGGTTTCGGATTTTATAAAATAGGGCAAAACGTCCTGCCAACCCCAGCCGGGATTGCCAAGCGCGAGCCAGTCGTCGTAATCCTGTGGGTTGCCGCGAATATAAACCATGGCGTTTATCGAACTCGAGCCACCGACTACTTTTCCACGCGGCCAGTAGCTGCGTCGGTTATTGATACCGGGCTCAGGTTCGGTGGTGTATTTCCAGTTGACGGATTCGTCGTAGAAGGTCTTGCCGTAGCCGATCGGTGTTTGAATCCAGAAACGCCTGTCACTGCCGCCAGCCTCGAGTACCAGCACTCGATTTTTACCATTCGCGCTGAGACGATTGGCGAGTACACAGCCTGCGGAACCTGCTCCGATAATGACGTAGTCGAACTCGAGTTCCACGTTGCTTACAGGAAAAAATGATTGTGGATTATAGACGGTACAACGCTTGCGTAAAGCATAAATCGGGTTTCGCCAGGGCCCTGCTTGATGCATAATCTGAGCGCAAAACCTGGTGGAGCAAATTTTGAAGTTCAACATCGATGAATTCCGCGCCTGGGAAAATAAAAGGGTAACGCTGGTCGGCATGTCCGGCGTGGGCAAGTCTTTCCTGTCGGCCAAGCTGCGCGGCAGTAACTGGTTCCATTACTCTGGCGACTACCGCATTGGCACGCGTTATCTCGATGAGCATATTGTCGATATGATCAAGCACCAGGCGATAAAGATCCCTTTCCTCAAGGAGCTCCTGCGCAATGACTGGATTTACATTAAAAACAACATCCGGGTTAACGACCTGGGACCGGTCCTGAGTTTCGTTGGCAAGCTCGGTAATCCTGAACTGGGAGGCGTCGAACTCGGAGAGTTCATTGAACGTCAGGCGATATATCGCCAGGCCGAGGTCGACGCGATGTACGATATCCCGCATTTTATCGAGAAAGCCCAGGAGATATATGGTTACCCGCATTTTGTTAATGACGTCGGCGGGAGTCTCTGTGAACTCGACGAGCCCGGTGTAATCGATATCCTGGTGGATAACACATTGATTCTTTATATCCAGGTCACCAATGCCGCACAGGAGAAAGTGCTGATCGAGCGCGCGGTTTCGGATCCGAAGCCGTTGTACTACAGGCCAGAGTTCCTGGAAGAGCATTTGCAGCTCTACTACCAGGAGACCGGGCTCGAATACACAGCGCAAATTGATCCCGACGAATTTGCACGCTGGGTTTTCCCGCGCCTGTTTCATTCGCGTCTACCGCGTTATGACGCGATTGCCAAGCTGGGGTATACCGTGACATCTGAGGAAATCGACCAGGTACAAAACGACAGCGACTTTCTGAACATGCTTGAAATGGCCATCGAGAGACAACAAGGGGACGACGCCTAATGCCATTGGTTGCTCACAATGACCTACCGACTTTTACCAAGCTCAAGCAGGAAGGAATGCAGGTATTGACGCCGGGTCTCGCCAATCAGCAGGATATCCGTGAATTGCATATCGGATTGCTGAACATGATGCCCGATGCGGCATTAGCAGCTACCGAACGTCAATTTTTACGTTTAATCGGCGAAAGTAACCCAATTGCGCAGTTTTTTGTGCATCCCTTTACGCTTGATGCACTGCCACGCGATGAATCGGCGCGCGATCATGTCGCCAGCTACTACGATAGTTTCGAGCAAATTAAACAGCAGGGTCTGGATGCCCTGATAATAACCGGTGCCAACGTCATCGGAGCGGATTTGTCGAAAGAGGTTTTCTGGGATCAACTGATCGAGGTGGCCGATTGGGCCCACGAGAATGTGACTTCGACACTGTGTTCCTGTCTTGCCACGCACGCGGTGCTCGATTTCCGATACGGGCAGAAACGTGAAAAGCAGCGCCGTAAAAAATGGGGTGTTTATCGACACCAGGTAGTCAACGTTTCGCATCCGCTGGTTGACGACATTAATTCGGAATTCGACGTACCGCATTCCCGCTGGAACACCGTTTACCCGGAACAGTTTGAAGCCAGTGATCTGAAGATCCTGGTTACCGGAGACGATGGCTGTGTTCATCTGTCAACCAGCCCGGACGGCTTTCGTACCGTATTTTTCCAGGGTCATCCCGAATACGATACGGTGTCCCTGTTGAAGGAATACAAGCGTGACGTGCACCTTTATATTCGCGGGGAAATCAGTGATTATCCGCCTATGCCAGACAATTACTTCAGCGATTTTAACGCGGCAGTTCTGCGCGAGTACCAAATGCGGGTTGACCTGAGCCTGTTACAGGAATCACCGCTACCGGAATTTCCCGAACACCTGTTGGTGACCAATTTAAAAAATACCTGGCAGGACACCGCGAGCGCAGTCATTGGCACCTGGCTGGGATTGATCTACCAGGTTACCAATGTCGATCGAGGCAAGCCTTTCATGGATGGGGTGGACGCCGACAATCCACTGGGATTGTAAGCTGAGATAACCGTTCAGTTGTTGCTACCCGCAAGCTATTCCCGCAATCAGTAGGATCCCCAGGAATCCTGTTTCTTCCAGCGGATTCGGGTTACCAGAATACCGATGATGAATGCAATCAGAGAAACCGCTCCGCCTTTCAGAAACCAGTCAAGGCGGGTACTGTCGGTTAATTCGGCGACGTTGTCACTGAGTTCTGTCTTTTCCTGCCGCAATTGATCGACCACCGTTTGTAGCCGTTTGTTTTGCTCAAGTATGCTCAGGGTTTCCTGTGCAGCGGCACGAACTTCCGATAGTTCCTTTTCCGAGGCGCGCAGGGTTGCGGTCAGTGCGCTATTGTCTGATTCCTCCTGATTCAGCAATTTTTTAAGTTCGCTGATTTCGGACGACTGTTCATCGAGACGAGCCTTTTGTTGCGCGAAGCGGTTTTCAAGTTCTGCCAGTCTTTGCCTGGCGGAGGGGATTTTCATTAGCTGACGAGTCAATACATAACCGGTCTTGCCATCGCTGGTTTCGACCAGCGAGTAATCCGAAGTCAGGTCTTCCTCCAGCACGGTCACGGCTTCACCACTGGGCAGCACGCGGATGATCTTGTTCGAGGTGCTGGTACCGGTGCGCATCATAACTTCGAATTGATCGGTGACATAGCGGGTTTCTGCCGCAATTAAAGGGCTTGTCGCGAAAACATAAACTAGCGCCAACAGGACAATTCGTGTCATAGATCTAGGTACCTCAAGAGCGATGAAATCTGGCAATTCTTCGCCTGGTTCGTATGGTCGATTGTGGCCATTATTGTCAGGCAAGCGGCGAGTTGCAACCGCAATTATATTTTTGTTGCCATGTAGTTCAATTTCATTTTACAAGTTAGTGAAAAAAGTAGAATTTAAATTATGCCCGGGGGTCCAAATGAAGCAGGATACTAACGACCCAGGGCTAAAATTATTGATCAAATTCCTTTATTTAGCCTACTCGGTAGTCGTCGA
>CALZHS010000048.1 GCA_945787265.1 uncultured Gammaproteobacteria bacterium
GTAAGCCATTTTAATGCGGGTTAGTCAATTTAAAGATCGCGTAGACTCGTTTTTGTTGCAGGGTCTTCAGGAATTGTCGATGACCCTGGCAGTGCTGGCGCGCATCGAAAACGATAACTACGAGATAATCGCGGTGCAGTCTAACTCGGGCGCTTACGTACCCGGGGAAAAATACGCGCTTGGCGATACCTTGAGCCGGGAAGTCTTTGATAACCAATTGCCTGTTGCCAGAAACCATATCGACAATCCGACCAGGACAACGCTTCATCCTCTCTATCGCTCTCTACCTATCGAGTGCTACATCGGTGCGCCAATCATTGTTAATGGCAAGCCCTGGGGCTGCGTCGATTTCAGCAGCATGGCCCAGCGTGACGGCTCGTTTGACAAGCAGCACGTCGACCGGATCAATTCTCTGGCCGCGGAACTAGGGGAGCTCATTGACTCAGTCGAAACAGGCGTCCAGCCTGTCTAAAGCGAGTAATAGTGCCCCATAATGCCGGCGAATACCGCGGCACCGACCCACTGGTTGTGCAGAAAAGCAGAAAAATAATGTGCCGGTACCCGATCGGCTATCAGGAATTGTTCATAAGCCATTAACAATGCTGCGACGCCGAGCCCGAGGTAATAGGCCAGGGTAAATTCCAGCTCCAGGCCGACCAGTACCAGGGCCACTAAAAACAGCAGCTGAAATACGGCCGTCATAGCGCGGTCATAGGCGCCAAACAGGATTGCGGTTGATTTGACGCCAAGCTTCAGGTCGTCTTCGCGGTCCACCATGCTGTACATCGTATCGTAAGCGACGGCCCATACGATGTTCGCTACGAATAACAGCCACGCCTCCTTCGGCACCGCCCCGGTCTGCGCCGCGAAGGCCATTGGAATCGCCCAGCCGAAGGCTGCCCCCAGGTGGACCTGGGGAAGGTAATGTAAACGCTTCATGAAAGGATAACTCGCGGCCAGCAAAATTCCCGCGAGAGATAGCAGTATCGTTAACCGGTTCAAGGTTAACACCAGCAGAAAAGCAACCAGCGCCAGTAGGGTGAACACCACCAGCACCTCTTTTGGCGTGATTTTGCCGCTGGTTAAAGGCCGTTGCCGGGTGCGCTCCACGTGTAGATCAAAATCGCGGTCAGCGAAGTCATTGATCGCGCAGCCTGCCGAGCGCATTAGAAAACACCCGAGTACAAACACGAACAGAATCCAGCCGTTCGGTGAACCCTGTCCGGCTACCGCAAGCGCCCACAGCGTCGGCCACAGCACCAGGTAAAATCCAATCGGTTTTTCAAGGCGTATTAACCCGGCATAGAGGCTTAGCCGGGCGCCAAGCTCGGGCGGCAGGTAGGGTATTGTCAGCCCTTTAATTTTCACCAAAAACCAATGCGTGTCACGAAAAAATCGTTACTATACGCGTTTCTATCAGCAGGGCGAAACAATGATTCGCAGTTTCAGGGATACCACCCCTACGATCGGAGCAAACAGCTATATCGATGAAACCGCGGTTGTCATCGGGGATGTCATCGTCGGCGAAAACAGCTCGGTTTGGCCGCTGACCGTGATCCGCGGAGATATCAATATAATTCGTATCGGTAATAACACCAATATCCAGGATGGTAGCGTGCTGCACGTTACCCACCGCGGTGATTACAGTCCCGATGGCGCTGAACTGCACATCGGTAACGACGTTACTATTGGACACAAGGTCCTGCTACACGGTTGCCGAATTGGCAACCAGTGCCTGATCGGCATGGGTTCGATCATTACCGATAACGCGGTCATCGAAGACCAGGTCATGGTCGGTTCGGGCAGTCTGGTGCCACCGGGCAAGACTCTAGAATCCGGATTTCTTTACCTGGGTAATCCGGTAACTCGTAAACGGGAACTCAGCGAGCGTGAAATCGAGTACCTGTCCTACGTCGCCGAGCACTACCGGCTGCTAACCGAAGAATACTGAGGCTTGATCGATGAAACGCTGGGAATGCATCGTGTGCGGGTTTATCTATGACGAGGCCGAGGGCTGGCCAGAAGACGGCATCGCACCCGGTACGCGCTGGGATGACGTTCCCGATGACTGGCTATGCCCGGATTGCGGTATGGGCAAGGATGACTTCGAAATGATAGAAATGGAGCCTTAGCGTTCCATCGCTATCGTCTCGAAGGCCCGCAACGGTTACCGATGCATCGGACCGCCGGGATCCTGTGCTCTGGCTGTATTTACTGGATTCCTCGTCAACCAGCTTCCCATTGGCTCGCGATCTCGCGTAACCCGGTTAAGGCCAGGTCGAGGGTTTCCTGGAAACGTGCCACTTCGGGGTAAACCATGTAAGCCGGGCGCTTCATTTCGGGCGCTCCCTGCACCAGGAATAATTCCTTTTTATCGATAAACGGCTGCACCACGCGCATCGGGAAGTAACCCGAGCCACCGTTTTGCCGGATGTACTCAAGCCCGAGCGAACCGAGGCCGACCGAAATCGCGGGCGTGTCCATATCCGGGAATGCCTCTCCATGAAGGCGCCTGAACTCTTCCCCCCAGTCCACGAAAACGTAGTCCTCAACCCAGCCATCCACCATTTCGCGCGGATTTGTTGCCACCAGCAACAGGGTTTCCTCAGAGCTGCCGCATCAGGCTCGGCGAGTAGTCCGCTTCAACATGAAGCGCGATGTCGTTGGCATTTTGTCGCATCCACGGGATCCACCGCAGAATCAGGCTATCCCAAAGGCTGACCTGTGACCCTAGACCAATGCCATGGCTGAAATTTTCGGGCAACGATACCCGCTGCTGCGCCTGCTGCCAGAGCCGCTGAATATTAAGCGCATACTCGCGGAAATGCTGACCTGCTGAAGTCAATTCAACCCCGGAATGACCCCGCGTAAACAGGGTCCTGCCAAATCGCTCTTCCATGGCCTTGACGCGAGCGCTGACGGTAGACTGCGTGACGTGCAGGTTTTCCGCGGCACGGTTGAAGTTTCCACAATCGGAGATTTCGAGAAAAGTGCGGATATGATCGATTTTCAAGGGTGACTCCAGAATCAAGAGCTATCGGGTTTATCGATTATACTATCCATAAAAATTCACTTTTCAAATAGCTCCGGGTTACTAGAATACCCCTTCGAATCGAACCCGCGGAATAATATGAGTGCCAATCCGGCGATTGCCGTCCCGAACGCGACCAACGCAGCCATTATCCTGGTTTTCGGGCTGTTCCTGTTTTCGATACAGGACATCATCATCAAGTATTTCAGCGATCATTACTCGGTGCTGCAGATCGTTTTTGTGCGCGGGATGATCGCGCTCGGATTGTTACTGCTAATGATCAGGCTTGCGCGTGAAAGCATCGCGCTGAAATCGCGCCGCCCGGGGATAATGATGGCAAGGGGTTTGCTCGGGTTCTGTTCCTACACCACCTATTACCTCGCGGTTGCGGCGATGCCCCTGGCCGAGGTGGTTTCGATAACGTTTACAATGCCGCTATTCGTCACCGCGATGTCAGCGTTGATGCTCGGTGAAAAAGTAGGCTTGCGACGCTGGAGCGCGGTCGTGGTCGGTTTTATCGGCGTACTGATCATTTTATCACCGAGCGGTGAATTTAATTCACTCGCGGTCGGGTTCGCATTTGCGGCGGCCGTTACCTACGCCTCGCAAACCATTCTTACCCGATTCCTCGGCAGCCACGACCACCCGATGACCATCGCTTTCAACGCAATCCTGGTTTTTACCATCGCCAGCGGAATATTAAGCCTGCTGTTGTTCAGCGGGGTTATGTCGATCCCGTCCAGCCATCCCTCGCTAGCCTTTTTCGGCAGGGACTGGGTCATGCCGGGCAATGTTGATTTCGTACTGATGCTGGTAATCGGGGTGATCGCGGCGGTAGGCTTCTACTGCTTGTCCAGGGCCTATTGTTCATCCGAGGCGAGTGCAATCGCGCCGTTTGAATTTACCTATATCGTCTGGGCCGTGGTTTTCGGATACCTGTTCTGGAACGAAGTGCCGGGGCCAACGACGATTATCGGCATTCTGGTGCTGGTCTCCAGCAGCCTTTACATCTGGTACCGCGAGCGCCAGATCGAGCGCAGCGAAACCGCGCTGTTACCGGTTCAGGCCGCCGAATTGCCGCAACAGGATCCGAATTAATCCCACTGGTAGGCGCTGGCAATAAATCCGGCAACCGGTTGCTGGTAAACCCGCTTCGCCGCACCCTGCCCGATGCCGAAGCATACCTGTAATGGCAACAAATGCTCCTCGCGCGGATGGCAGTAGCGCGCATGCGGGGCAGATTCCCAATCAACAAGACGCTGTTCGCGCTCGGCAGCCGACAGGTCGGGAGCGCTGCAGGTCTCGGCCAGCCAGTTTTCAAATTCCTGGTTACGCGGGTCGATCGCGTCATCGCGCTTGCTCATCAGGGCCTTCATGTTATGGAACGAAAATCCGGAACCCAGAACCAGCAGGTTCTCGGTTATAAATGCTGCCAGCGCCTTGCCGATACGCACATGCTCGGCCGCATCGAGACTTGCGGCAAGTGAGACCTGGACGCAGGGGATATCGGCCTCGGGGTACATCAGCATTAACGGTACGAACATACCGTGGTCGAAGCCACGCTGATGATCGAGACGCGAATCGATTCCCCCTCGCTGCAATAATCCCTGAATCCGTTCAGCTAGCTCGGGATGACCGGGGGCCGGGTACTGGTACTCGTAGGTTTCGGGTGGGAACCCGTAATAGTCGAACAATAATGGCGGTGACGATGCGGCGGTAATCGCAATCACGGTTTCTTCCCAGTGCGCGCTGAAGACGATGATGGCATCGGGTTTCGTTATCGTCGCCGGATATGCCTGTAAGAATTGATTCATGTTTGCGTGGCCGGATTCATTGAGCAGTGGCAATGGCCCGCCACCGTGCGGGAAAAAGAGAATGGTTGCGCGGTTACTCATTCCGCGAACAGGCGCTCCACCGCGTCGCGAATCTGCCCTGCGATTTCGTCGTTGCTGATTACACCTGCCTCGACATCAAAATTTTCTCCGAACGAGGGCACCGCAACACTGGCCTTTACCTGCCCCCCGAAACGAGGAACCTGGCCTAATGCCAGCTCAAGCACCGATTTGCCGCCACGACCACCCGGTGAAGTCGATAACAGCACCATCGGTTTGTCCCGGTAAACCTTGGGCTGTATGCGTGAAATCCAGTCATAGAGATTCTTGTAGGCGGCACTGTAGGCACCGTTGTGTTCCGCGAAAGAAATAATAATGCCATCGCATTCGGTAATCTTTTTCAGAAAAGCCTGCGCCAGTTCAGGCTGGCCCATTTGATCTTCCCGGTCGATGCTGAACAATGGCAGTTCATAATCGTTCAAATCGAGCACTTCCACCTTGGCATTGTCGAGTAACGTGCCGGCATAGGTCGCCAGTTTTTTATTAATCGAGCGACGGCTGCTACTGGCACCGAAAGCAATAATTTTCCTGTTCATTGGCTAGGTCTTCATCAGGATCAGGTTTTCACGATTGATTAATTCAGGATCATCCTGGTAGCCCAGGATCTCCGGAATTTGCTTGCTCGCCTTGCCGATGATCAGTTTGCATTCATCAGACGGGTAGTTCACCAGGCCACGCGCGATCTCGGTGCCGTCGGGCGCCAGGCAGGCAACCACCTCCCCGCGATTGAACACGCCACTGACCGCCTTGACGCCGATCGGCAGCAGGCTTGCATTCTTGTTCATCAGTACATCAACCGCGCCGTCATCGAGACGTAATTCACCAGCGCAACGCATGTGACCCGCAAGCCATTGCTTGCGCGCGACAAGATGGCCTTCACTCGCTTCCAGAAAGCTGCCCAGTGCTTCACCCTGAACAATCCGGGTGATGACGTTATCGACCTTTCCCGAAGCAATGACGGTATGCGTACCCGAGCGCATTGCCAGCTGAGCTGCACTGACCTTGGTCTGCATGCCGCCGCGGCCGAGATGACCGTCGCTGGGCCCGGCATATTCGACCAGTTTGGGATCACGCGCATCGGCGCGCTCAATCAGTTTTGCCTCTGGATTATTAACGGGGTTTTCATCGAACAAACCTTGTTGGTCTGTCAAAATAATCAACAGGTCGGCTTCAACCAGGTTGGCGACCAGTGCGCCAAGCGTATCGTTATCGCCGAAACGAATTTCCTCATTAGATACGCTGTCATTTTCGTTGACCACCGGCACCGTGCCGAATTCAAGCAGCGTGCGCAGCGTGGTGCGCGCATTCAGGTAGCGCTGCCGATTTGATAAATCGGCGTGGGTGAGCAGGATTTGTGCGCTGTGAATCCCGTGCGCCTGGAAGCACGCCTCGTAGGCCTGCACCAGTCCCATTTGTCCCACCGCCGCGGTGGCCTGCAGCTCCGAAATACTGCTGGGGCGGGTTTTCAAACCCAGCCGGGTAATACCTTCGGCGATTGAACCCGAAGACACCAGCACCACGTCGACACCCTCGGCTCGCAGCTGCGCCATTTGATCCGCCCAGGTACCGATCATCTTCCGATCCAGCCCCTTACCGCCGGCGGTGATCAGCGCCGAACCAATCTTGACGACTACTTTTTTATAACGTTTCATGGTTCTCAAGGAAACTCATAATATCGCCGCAGAGCTGATCGACGCCTTGCCGATTGATTGCACTGATCGCGTACACCGGGCCCGACCATTCCAGGCCAGCGCTTACTTCAGCACACGCGCCTTCCCGCTCCGCGTCGCTTAACAGGTCAATTTTGTTTAACACCAGCCAGCGCGGCTTGCGGTAAAGTGCTTCGTCATAGCGTTCCAGCTCTCGCAGTATTTTCGCGGCCGATTCAACCGCCGCGTCCGCGCCAGGATCTGGCAAGACGTCGATTATATGCAGTAGTAAGCGGGTTCGCTGCAAATGTTTCAGGAACTGTATACCGAGGCCAACGCCGTCAGCGGCACCTTCGATCAGCCCCGGGATATCCGCGACCACGAAACTGCGATGGGTACCGACGCTGACCACGCCCAGGTTGGGATGTAAAGTGGTGAACGGGTAATCGGCTACCTTCGGCCGCGCGGCCGACACCGCGCGAATAAAAGTCGATTTGCCCGCGTTGGGCATACCCAGTAAACCAACATCGGCGATGACCTTGAGCTCGAGCTTGAGTTCGAACTGCTCGCCCGGACTGCCGCTGCTGCACTGGCGCGGCGCTCGATTGGTCGAGCTCTTGTAGCGCGTGTTACCCAGGCCGTGAAAACCCCCGCGCGCAATCAGGATCGGTTCCGATAGCGAGGTGACATCGGCGATCAGCTCGCCCTGATCAAGCGTGGTGATCACGGTACCAAGCGGCACCTCGATTATGACGTCGTCACCCTTGGCGCCGGTGCAGTTTTTACCCTGCCCGTTGGCCCCACGCTTGGCCACGAAACGGCGCGTATGTCGAAAATCGGAGAGCGTGTTCAGGTCGTTTGAACCAATCACGTAGACCGATCCGCCGTCTCCGCCGTCACCGCCGTCCGGCCCACCCATCGGGATATATTTCTCGCGCCGAAAGCTGACGATGCCGTTGCCCCCATCGCCGGCCTTGACGAAAATATTGGCTTCATCGATAAATTTCATCGCGGGATCATACCATCGGGAAATAAAAAAGCCTCGCGGGGCGAGGCTTTCGGAATTCGTTTAAGACCAGGATTCTGGCTAGCTCACCACGCTGACGAAAGTGCGGTTGCGTGGGCCCTTGACCTGAAATTCGACCTTGCCCTGCGCTTTCGCGTACAGGGTATGGTCCTTGCCACAGCCGACGTTAACCCCGGGATGAAACTTGGTGCCACGCTGACGCACCAGGATGTTACCCGGGATGACTGCTTCGCCACCGAACTTCTTCACGCCGAGACGCTTGGATTCTGAATCGCGACCGTTGCGGGTGCTGCCCGCTGCTTTCTTATGTGCCATTGCTTACGACCTATGCCTTGATATCGGTTACTTCGATTTCAGTATAGCTTTGACGGTGCCCGGCCTGCGTGCGCGAATGCTTGCGGCGGCGGAATTTAATAATTTCCACCTTGTCGCCGCGACCCTGCGCCATGATCTTTGCCGTCACCGATGCCTTGTCGAGCATCGGGGTGCCCACGGAAACCTTGTCGCCATCGGCTACCATCAATACCTTGTCAAGCTTGACGGTCGATCCTTCCTCGCCATCGAGCTTTTCGACGCGCAGGGTTTCACCCTTGGTGACCTTGTACTGTTTTCCGCCTGTGGCGATGACAGCGTACATGTGTGGCTCCGGTGCAATACTGAAAAAGGTGGCGAATTCTAGCGGCTGCCAGCCGACAGGTCAATGCCTTTGACCCACCGCATCCCACGCTAACCAAGGAATTTTTATTGACACTTCCCTTAAAGGCATCCGGTGAAGTCCCTGGTGACTGACTGGGTGCCTTAACAATACGACCATCTAAATGAGGTTCTAATCGGTAAGCGGGCACATGTATTAAAGCTAGTCCGGGGGAATGCCTGCAAGAGTGTAGCGCGGCAGGGATGTCGCGGTCCGACGTATCGGGCGACAAGCGATTCCATGGATGGACCAACCGGCGCCTGCGCCGGTTGGGAGCGTCTCTTGCAGGCATTCCCCCGGACTATCGTTGGGCTGAATTTCGTCGTGAATGATTACTCGAAGTGGGGCTTGAAGCTGCGAGTGAACGCGATCGTCAGCAGCAGCAGGGCGGTGGCGCTGACGACGATGGCGGGGCCGGTCTGCCAGTCGAAATGGAAGGAGCCGGTAATGCCGCCGGCGAGAGCGCCGAGGCCGTAGAGCGCGCTGATCAGCACCATTTGTTCCGGGCTGCGACTGAGTAGACGGGCACTGCTAGTCGGTATCACCAGCATTGCCGCGATTAGCAGCACACCCATGACCTTCATCATCACCGCGACCAGCAGCGCAATCATGATATACATCAGGAACTGGACCTTGCGCACCTCGATGCCCTCGGCCTGTGCCATTTCTCGGCTGACCGAGACCGCGACGAACGCACGCCAGTGCTGCATCAACAGGAACAGCAGCACTATCGTTGTTACCAGCAAGGTCGCCAGGTCCGCGGTCGTCGTCGCCAGCAGGTCGCCAAACAGGATCGCCTCCAGATTAACCGCAGGCGCCGGCATCAGGCCCACCAGGATAATTCCACCGGCGAGACCGGTATGGGAAATGATTGCGAGCGTGGTCTCCGAAAGCGCGGTATTGAAACTGGTCACCCGGCTCAGCGAAAACACGATCAACAGGGCGACTGCCAGCACCCCGAATATCGGTTGCACCTGCAACAGCAGTCCGAGACCCACGCCCATGACCGCGGCATGTCCCAGCGTATCGCTCAGGAACGCCAGTCGCTGCCACACCATCAGGCATCCCATGGGTGCCGCGATCGCGACCATGATCAGGCCTGCAATCACGGCGCGCACCATGAAATCATCCAGCCATTCAGTCATGTTGATGCCCTGCCGGATCACCGGCTACATCGTGCTCGTGGTCATGATGATGCGCGTAGATTGCAATTGAATCAGACGCCTGCTGCCCAAAAAGTGCCAGGTATTCGGGGTGCTGGCTAACCGACTCGGGCTGCCCGGAACAGCACAGGTGCTGGTTCAGGCACAGCACCTGGTCGGTTTGCGACATCACCAGGTGCAGATCGTGCGACACCAGCAACACCGCGCACTGCAACCGGGTGCGCAGTTCCACGATCAACTGGTACATCCTGATCTCTCCGCTGACGTCGACACCCGCGGTCGGCTCGTCCAGCACGATCAGGTCGGGTTTTCCAAGCGTGGTGCGGGCCAGCAGCACCCGCTTCAATTCTCCCTCGGATAATGAACGCACCTGCCGCTGTTTCAGGTAAGCAACCTCGGTCTGCTCCAGCGCACGATCGATTTCATGCTCGCTGGCGCCATGAGTCAACTGCAGCAGGCGCCAAACGCTGAGCGGCATCAAGGTGTTGACATTAACCTTCTGCGGCAGGTAGCCAATGCGCAAATCGGGTGCGCGCTCTATTTCACCGCCGAAGTCATTGACCAGGCCGGTGACGATATTGGTTAACGTGGTCTTGCCGGCACCGTTGGGACCGATGATCGTCGTAATCTCGGCGCGCCGGAGTTCAAAGCTGATGTCATCTAGAATCTGGCGCTGACCCTGCGCGTAGCTGAGGTTGCGTGCGCACAACAGTAAATCAGCGTGCATGCTTTTGACACTCCGCGCACACCCCGGTAATTTCGACAACCGAATGGTCGACCTCGAAGCCGAGATTACTGGCTTCATCCAGTAGCGGCAGATCGCTGCTTTCCAGCTCGGCCACCTGTTCGCAATCGCGGCAAATCAGGAATTGAGCGGTGCATTGATGTCCCGGATGCACGCAGGAGATAAACGCGTTGCGGCTCTCTATCCGATGAATCAATCCCTCTGTCATCAGGAATTCGAGTGCGCGATAAACGATCGGCGGTGCAATTCTTTCGGCAGGCTTGCTGCGATTCAGCTCGGCGAGAATGTCGTAAGCCCCCAGGGGCTGGTGGCTGACGAGCAGTATCTCCAGTACCTGCCGGCGTCGCGGAGTCAGGCGCAGCTTGCGCGATTCACACAGCTGCCTGGCCTCGGACAGCAGCTGACGCTGGCAACGACCGTGGTCGTGCTTGCGAAATGCAATATCGGGAGGCTTCATTTTACGTGACATAGTGTTATATTATAACGTAACTTAATTTTTCGCCACACCCATAACCTTCGAATGCGTTTCTTTATCCTGCTGTTATGTTTGCAATCCGCTGCCGTTGCAGCGGCACCCCGCGTGGTGGTATCGATCGCACCGCTGCAGGAACTGACAGCGACCATCATGCAGGACATCGCCGA
>CALZHS010000049.1 GCA_945787265.1 uncultured Gammaproteobacteria bacterium
GCGCCTGTTCGTCACCACCCGCGACAGCATGGATGCCCGCACTCATGCCCACACTGGGGCGACCGTCCCGCTCGCGCATGGCGAGCTTGCGCAGCCGGCACTGCCAGGCGATAAAACTTTGATACTGTTCGATTGCGTCCACGAAAACTATACGCTCCAACTTCGGTTTCCGAATTAAGTAAACTATCCCCGTTTCGTCCCGCTAGAATAAACCCTCGACCTGGCCATCGGTATTCAGGTGGATGTTGTCCGCCGACGGTACCCGTGGCAATCCCGGCATGGTCATGATATCGCCGCAAACTGCAACGATAAACTCGGCGCCCGCGGACAGGCGAACTTCGCGGATCGGTACCTCGTGCCCGCTGGGCGCGCCCATCAGCGCCGGGTCGGTGGAAAAGCTGTACTGCGTCTTGGCCATGCAGACCGGGAAGTGGCCGTAACCATCGGCTTCAAACCTGGCGAACTGATCGCGCACTTTTTTATCGGCGATAATGTCATCCGCTCCGTAAAGCGAGCGCGCGATGTGACGCGCCTTGTCCCATAACGGCATCTTGTCGTCGTAGAGCGTGTGGAACTGGGCCTGACCGGAATCGGCGACCTCGGCCACGTGCTTGGCCAGCTCCTGGGTGCCCTTGCTGCCCTCACCCCAGTGATTACAGTCAAAGGCCTTGACACCGAACTCGTCACAAAACTCACGGATTGCATTCAGTTCACCCTCGGTATCGGCGGAAAAGCGGTTGATCGCGACCGTTACCGGCACACCGAACTGTTTCAGGTTACGGATATGGCGACCGAGATTGTCACAACCCTTGACGATGGCCTCGACATTCTCACCGGCGAGCTGGTCTTTGGGGACACCACCGTGCATTTTCAGCGCACGCGCGGTCGCAACCAGTACCACCGCATCCGGACTCAGTCCCGCCTTACGGCACTTGATATCGAAGAACTTTTCGGCGCCGAGATCGGCACCAAAACCGGCCTCGGTAACGACGTAGTCGGCCAGTTTGAGCGCGGTCCTGGTGGCGATCACCGAGTTACAGCCGTGCGCGATATTGGCAAACGGGCCACCGTGGATGAAGGCCGGATTGTTTTCCAGCGTCTGCACCAGGTTCGGCATGAATGCATCCTTGAGCAACACCGTCATCGCGCCCGGTGCATTGACATCACGCGCATGTACCGGTTTCTGATCGCGCGTGTAGCCGACCACGATATTGCCGATGCGGCGACTGAGGTCGTCCAGATCGGTGGCAAGACAGAAAATAGCCATGATTTCGGAGGCGACCGTAATATCGAAACCACTCTCGCGCGGGGTACCGTTGCCAGGGCCACCGAGACCGATGGTAATGTCACGCAGCGTGCGATCATTCATATCCATGACGCGCTTCCAGGTGATGCGTCGCGGATCGATACCCGATTTGTTCTCCCACTGGATATGATTATCGACCAGCGCCGACAGCAGGTTATGCGCTGCGCCGATGGCGTGAAAATCCCCGGTGAAATGCAGGTTAATGTCTTCCATCGGCACGACCTGGGCATAACCACCACCGGCGGCGCCACCCTTCATGCCGAAACAGGGTCCGAGGCTCGGCTCGCGCAGGCACATGACCGCTTTCTTGCCGATGCTGTTAAGCCCGTCACCCAGCCCGACCGTGGTCGTGGTTTTACCCTCGCCTGCCGGCGTTGGAGAAATCGCGGTGACCAGGATCAGCTTGCCGTCTTCTTTACCCTGCAGGGAATTAATAAACTCAGATGTCAGTTTCGCTTTGTCGTGCCCATAGGGCTTGAACGCGTCTGATGGAATATCGAGCTGTTGCGCGATTTCAGTAATCGGTTTGAGGGTAGCTTCACGTGCAATTTCGATATCGCTTTTTGCCATTCTGGTCTCCAAATCGTGGAAATAAATCGGCCGGTGCCGCACTTCACACCGCTATGCCTCAATGCCGGGAACCTGGGTTCTGACCGGATTTCAGGACGCAATATCATAGGGGCTGGAAGCATGTGAAAGTATCGCGAAAGCGACACATCAGAGGCAAAACGCGTGCCGATCGGCTAGCCATCACGCCATAGCGCCCGGCGCATCGGCGCATAGATGAACTCGCTTAAGCCCGCCAGCGTGATCAACCCGATTCCGGTCAGCTCGCGCACGCCGAGCGGCTCGTTGGCCCATATTGCAGCGGTAATTCCACCGACGCTGATCTCCGTCATGAACAATAAACCGACTACCCCGGGATTCAAATGCGGCGCACCCCAGAAAGCCGCGTAAGCACCGGGTATCACGATTACCGCAATCGGTATCGCCCAGGGCAATACATCGACAATCACCGACCAGTCGGGAATCTCGATGTCACCCGCAATCGGTGACAGCGCGAGGACAATCGCGGCAATGACGCCGTAGAAAAAATAGACCGAACATATCTCCATGCTGCGGCTACCGTCATCCTTGCGCAGCAGCACCGCTGCCACCGCCCAGCCGACAGCGCCGATCAGCGCCATCCAGTCACCTGTGTTTCTAGGCCACGGAAAACCGACATCAATCCCGAACATTACCAGCATGCCGGCAAGCCCGAACGCAATGGCCAGAACCCGCGGCACGGTTATCGCTTCACCCAGAACAACTCGAGCCAGCAACAGTGACCATACCGGGGTCGTGTAATACAGCACCAATCCCCGAATGACCTCGGTATAAAGCAGCGCATTGGAATAAAACGCGAGCGAGACCCCGGTCGCGATACCGATAAAATGCAGCTGCCAGCCACAACGGACGATGCGCTGCCAGTGCCGGACAATCCACGGTGAAAACAGCAGCAACGGGATGCCGTAGAACAGCACCGTCGCCCAGGCATCGGTCACGCCGGCGCGGTCCATTCCTCGCAGCGGTATCCAGAACAGACCCCAGGCAATACCGCTATAAGCGCAGGCCAGGCTGGCCCTTGCTTTGAGGCTCAGGCTGGCAAACATGAGGCTTTTGAAAACGAGTGTCTAGAAAACTTCGACTAGCAATCCAGCGTGTTTTCGCGTTCCCAGCTGCTCAGGTGGGTCGTATAGCTATCCCAGGCCTGCATCTTGAGTTTGACGTAGGCATCGACCAGTTCGTCGCCCAGACCTTCGCGGATGACCTTGTTTTTATCGAATTGCCTGATCGCATCCAGCAGGTTCAACGGCAGCATACGGGCACTCTTGGCGCGGTGCCCCTCCTCGTACATGTTCAGATGGGTCGGCTCGCCCGGATCACGCTTGTTGGCGATACCGTCGAGTACGGCCACCAACACGCCTGCCTGCAACAGGTAAGGATTTGCCGCACCATCCATCAGGCGTAATTCGAAGCGCCCGTCCTCGGGCACGCGGATCATATGGGTACGGTTGTTGCCGGCATAGGTAACCGCGTTCGGTGACCAGGTCGCTCCCGACATGGTGCGCGGTGCGTTGATGCGTTTATAGCTGTTGACCGTCGGGTTGAAAATCGCGGCCAGGTCAGAGGCAGAATGCATGATACCGCCGAGCGCCTTGTAAGCCAGTGGCGACAAGCCCAGCCCGCGCGGGTCCTTGCGATTGGTCTCAAACAGGTTTTTCTTGCCGGCGCGATCCCACAACGACACGTGCGCATGACAGCCATTACCGGTCAGGTGCGTGAAAGGCTTGGGCATAAAAGTAGCGCGCATGCCGTGCTCTTCGGCAATCGATTTGACCATGTACTTGAAGAACACGTGCTTGTCGGCGGTCTTCAACGCATCGTCGTAATCCCAGTTCATTTCGAACTGGCCATTGGCGTCCTCGTGATCATTCTGATACGGATTCCAGCCGAGTTTGAGCATACAGTCGCAGATATGGCCAACCACCGGGTACTGACGCATCAATGCGAGCTGGTCGTAACAGGGTTTGGGCTGGGTGTCATGGCTGTCGGCAATGTTTTCGCCATCGGGCGTAATCAGGTGATACTCGCATTCAACCCCGGTTTTCATGCGGTAACCCTTACGACTCGCCTTGGCCAGCTGACGTTTGAGCGCGACGCGCGGCGAAGCCTCTACTTCCTTGCCGTCCATCCACAGGTCCCCTGCAACCCAGCCAATTTCAGGCTTCCAGGGCAACTGGATCAGGCTGTCAGGATCGGGAACCGCAAACATGTCCGGATGTGCCGGCGTCATATCGAGCCATGCGGCAAATCCGGCAAACCCGGCGCCGTCTTTTTGCATACCCTTGATGGCGCGTGCCGGCACCAGCTTGGCGCGCAACACGCCAAACAGGTCAACCCAGCTCACCAGGAAATATTTTATTCTTTTGGATTTCGCAATCGCTTCCAGATCTTTAGCCACTTGTAGCCCCCTTCGGATTTTATGGTTATGTCTTGGCCGGTAATTCTAATGACAGATCAATGCTGATTCAAACTTCCCGCCATGGGCACGCCCGCGGCTTGCGATACCGCGAGCGTGATCGCGCGCAGATCCTCGGGCTCGAGGTTGTGTACGTTGGTTTTGCCGGTGCAGCGCGCCATCATCGCGGCTTCGGCATTGAATGCCTGCAGCAGGTTGTAACTGCGCTCCTCGCGCTCTTCGCGCGTCAGGTCGGCATTGAAGACCGGCTCACCGGCAGTAATATCGGCGCCGAGCGCGATCGCCGCGGCCGCGCCGATGACTACGGCATTGGCGCCGAGCGCAAGTATCTTGGCGCTATCGGTGCCGGTGCGCAGACCGCCGAAGTAGACCAGGTCAATATCCTCTTCCCGGTTCATCGCTCTCAACTGGCTGATCGCATGGTTCAAAATCGAAATATCGGGTGCGCCGGTCAGTTCGGAAGCAATTTCCGGCAGGCCGTCACCCGGATCGAGTAACAGGAAATCGAGTTCCTGCAACAGCGCAAACGGCAGCGCCTGTGCGAGGTTGTGGCTGTCGACCAGCAGGCCGGTCGGTTGAGCTTCCACTACCCTGGTTACCTTGCCTGCCTGCAGCGCCGGGTCAGCCCTGAACACCACCGCGTCGGCCGCGGCATCGGCGTCGTCGTCGGCAATCTGTATCCACCTGGCATCCCCGCCGAGCGGAGCAACTCCAATGTAGGCGGCGCCATGTTGCGCAATGGCGCTGGCATAGGCATCGCGGATTTCATCCGGGGCATGGTCGAGGCCAGCCACCGCGAACGGGATATCGAGCTGCAGGCTGTTGATCGCGCCGAGGTCGGTCGCGGTTTTACAGTCCTCGCGGTAGGGATCGATCACCAGGCGCGACAGGTTCGCCGGCAGAAACACCAGGTCGTCGAGCGTAGCCTCGTGTTCCTCGCCAAACGGGTTGTCGCGGTTTTCCAGGCGCCCCTGCAGGATACTGGCTTCAAGTTCGATATCTTTTGGCGTGATGCGCGACATCGCGAAAATCGACTCGCGGCTGGTCACGGTGTAATCAGCCGACCCGGTTTCGGCATCGCAACGGAAACAGCGTGCGGCTTCGAACTTTGCCTCGTCGGCGGTATAGGTCGATTCGATCTCGGGAAACTCGATCGGAATTTCGCCGAGCCCATGAAATTTCTGGTCGACCCGGGGATTAAGTTCCCAGGCCGGATCGTTGCAGATCGGCACCCGCCGCGTGCGGTACGGGGTGCGGTACGACAGTGGCTTGTCGTTACCCTCGAGGTAGGCTTTGATGTAATAGGCCGCGCGATGGCCCTGGTACATGGCCTCGACGATGGTGGAGCCGCCGAAGGCGCCGTCACCGGCCGCAAACACTTTTGCATCCGTGGTTTGCATGCCCTCGAGCTCGGTCCGGACGCGATCCCAGTCCATCATACCGAGGGCATCAAGCTCGGCGTTTTCGGCTTTCTGCCCGACTGCGGCAATCACCAGTCCGCACTCGATATCGTGCTCGGAACCGTCGATATTAATCGGTCGGCGACGCCCGTCTTCATCGGGTTCGCCCAGCTCGGTGCGCACGCAGCGCAGCGCCTTGCCATCGATGACCTCGACCGGCTGCGTGTTGTATACCACTTCGATGCCTTCCTCGATCGCGCCGTGCAGTTCCTCGCGGCGCGCCGGCATGGCTTCGAAGTCGCGACGGTAAACGACCTTGACCTGCTTCACGCCCGGCAGGCGTTTGGCCACGCGGCAGGCATCCATCGCGACATCGCCGCCACCGATGACGAGCACGGTTTCCGGCAGGGTCGGGCGTTCGCCGTCATTGACGCGGTACAGGAAACTGACGCCGTCTTCGACAAAGGGCGCTTTTTCACCGGGAATACCCATCGGCTTGCCGACAAAGGCGCCGATCGACAACAGCACAGCGTCATGCTTTTGCTTCAGTTCATCGAGCGATACCTGCTCGCCGAGAGCGCTATTGAGATGAATCCTGATGCCGGGGCAATGCGCCAGCATGCGATCGATATCCTGCTGCATGGCCGATTCCGGCAGGCGGAAGCGCGGAATACCCCAGTACATCATGCCGCCGAGCTTGTCGGTGGCCTCGTAAACGTGAACCTCGTAGCCAGCCTCGGCGATGTCGTGCGCGGCGGTCAGCCCTGCCGGGCCGGCGCCGACGATAGCAACGGTCCTGTCCTGGGTAATCTCGACTGGCGGCAGCGCAAATCCGGGACCGAGGGCCTCGAGCACGTAGCGCTTGAGGTTGCGGATCGCGATTGCACCGTCGCTGTCGGCGCGGCGGCAGGCCGGTTCGCAGGGAGCATCGCAGACGCGTCCGCAGATCGCGCTGAACGGATTGGTCGCGGTAATGGCTTCCAGGGCTTCCTCGTTCTTGCCTTCCCAGATGTAGGCGATGTAGGACGGCGCGTCGGTACCGATCGGGCAGGCCACCTGGCACGGTGCCGGCACGAAATGAATGTCGTTGGTATCGTCATCGAGGTCCGGCGTCGCGGTGATCGAGAACTGGAATTCGGCGTCGTTCAGTTTCATCCGGCTTTCCTGTCGAGCAGTTCGAGACCGGTCAGCGGTCGCCGGGTTTCCTTGTGTTCGGGCGCGTACGGCAGGCCGGTAATATCGGCCGCTTCCGGTGTCAGCGCGACCAGGTCACCGCGGTTTACCCGGTGCACGTCATCGTAACCGAGCGCTCTGGTGATCGCAGCAATTTGCCAGCGCAGCGATTCGAGGTAACGGTGGATATTCATCGCCTGGCGATCGAGGTCGTAGCGCGCCTCGTGCACGGGATCCTGGGTGGCAATGCCAACCGGGCAGGTACCGACGTGGCACTGCATGCAGGCGATACAGCCGCCGGCAATAATCGCCGCGGTACCGACCGAAGTACAGTCGGCGCCCAGCGCGAGCATCTTGACCACGTCGACGCCATCCTTGATACCGCCCATCATGACCAGGTCCATGTCGTCGCCGGCATCGATTTCATGCAGTCCGTCAACCGCTTCCTGCACCGCCGACAGCGTCGGGATGCCGACGTTCTCTAGCACCTCGGTGCTGGCCGCACCGGTCGACCCCTGCAGGCCGTCGAGTTCAACGAAGTCGAATCCATCCTTGTAGGCGATCTTGATATCGTCGTTGACGCGCCCCGCGCCCATCTTGATGCCGATCGGCACCTTGTGAAAGGTCGCCTCGCGAAATTCCTGCAGCTTGATGACGAGGTCGTCGGCGCCGAGCACGTCCGGGTGGCGCGACGGCGAGCGCAGGTCGATACCCACCGGGATACCGCGGATCGCGGCAAGCTCAGGTGTTACCTTCTTCGCCATCAACTGGCCGCCAAGACCTGGCTTGGCACCCTGGGAAATGTAAATCTCGATCGCATCGGCGCGCTGCATGTCCTTGACGTTCCAGCCGAGCCGCCCCGACAGGCACTGGAAGATCAGCTGGTCGGCCTCGGCGCGCTGCTCGTCGAGCATGCCGCCCTCGCCGGTGTTTTCCGAAATGCCGGACAGGCGCGAGGCACGCGCGAGTGCGATCTTGACCTTGCGACTCAGCGCACCAAAACTCATCGGCGCGATCATGACCGGCATCGACAGGCCCAGCGGTTTGGCACCGAAGCGTCCGCCAACCGTTGTCTTGAGGTTGATGTCGGTTAATTCATCAGGATTGGGTGCAACCGTGGAAACGTCCCTGGCAAAAGCGATGTCGTTCAGGTGCGGCACCGGCTTGGATGCGCCGTAACCGCGTATGCGGTAGCGACCGACCTCGCCCTTAATCCAGATATCTTCCTGCACCTTGGGGTTCCAGTAATTACTGGACTTCGACGATACGAAGAACGGTTGCGGCCGGGAGCGCGGCTCCTGGTTGGCATAACGCAGTTTCTTGCCGGCGTTGACGACCTTGGTGAAGTCACCGTTAAACTTGAGCTTGTAGCGCTCGAGGAATTCCATGATGTCATCGCGCTCGTCAGGCTCCATGTCGACGATCATGGTCCACCTTGGCGGCGGCGTCACCGAGAATAATGATGCGCCCGCCATACATCATGTAACCCGACATGAAGGCAGCGTTACCGCCGCAGCACAGCGTGCCGGCTTTCATGACCTGCCCGGCGCGACTGCCCATGTTGCCGCGCACGACGATTTCAGCGCCGCGGATCGCGACCCCGGGAATTGCGCCGGCATTACCGCCGACCACGACCGAGCCCGAGTAAATGTTGTCGCCCACGGCCCAGCCCGCATTGTGTTCGATCTCGTAGTGCGCGCCGTCGGACAGGCCGCCGCAAAAATAGCCGGCGGAGCCCTTGACGTGCACCGTGATCGGTTCGACCAGGCCGACGCCGATATTGTGGCGCGCGTCGGGGTTGATGATTTCAACATCGAGGCGATCGCGCCCGTACGCGCATATCTGCTCGTTTGCCTCGGTGATGCTGACCTGGCTTAAATCGATCGTGACCATGTCTGGTGCGTCCCCGGCGCCGGTTCGGTGGAATTGATGGATTGGCCCGGAAACAACCGGTTCAGGCTAACTTCCTCGGAAGCGATCGCGATCATGTCATCGGTTTCGTATAACACCATCGGTTTCGCGGCCAGGTTATCCTTGGCATAACCGATTTCATTCGGGGTGGATACCAGGAACGAAAAGGTGCCGTCGAGATCTTCGATCGCGGTTTCGAGCACGCTGTCGAGCGTCTCGCCCTGTTCCAGCTTGTCGGCGAGATAAACCGCGACCAGTTCGCTGTCATTGTCGGTATGGAAGGTGAAACCGCGGCGCTCCAGGCGGCGGCGCATCTTCCAGTAATTGGTAATCTGGCCATTATGCACGATCGCGATATCCTCGAAACCGGTCGCCCAGAACGGGTGCGCGGCCTCGGGTCGCACTGCCGACTCGGTGGCGAGACGCACGTGACCGATACCGTGAGTACCCCTGACCTCACCAACGTGGTAAATATCATCGAGTTCGTGCGCGGTACCGTCGTCCTTGATGATATCGAGCGTGTGACCTACCGAAACCAGCTTGGCGTGTTCCTCGATATGCTTGGTGAAATCAAGCAGGTCACCTTCGAAATTGACCGCGATCTGGTACGAGCAGCCAACCGATTGTTCAGATTCTATGGTCGCGTCGTAACGTGCCAGCAGCGAGGCGATATTGTCGATCGCGTTCTGTCGAGCCTCTGCCTCGGTCGGCACGATAAAACGTAGCTGAAGTTGGTCCTTGTCTTCACCATAAAGAGCGAAACCCGTGCTGTCCGGGCCGCGATGCTGGCATCCGTCGAGCATGTCGATCAGCGTTTTGCCAATTTCGTGGGTGCCCGCCTGCTTGTATAAAATACCCGCTATGCCGCACATATAATTCACTCCTGGACCGAGGTTTAGCAACCGGTTGAGCTTACTGAAGCAGGCTTAAACTGTCAACTGAAATGAAATTTTGTTTCCTATCAGGAAACAACTTAAGTGCTTACTGCCTCCGAAACGATAATCGAAAGGTAGCGACAGGGCAGTTTCTGTATCTCATCCGGGCCGTGAGAGGCCTCGGCATCGAAGAAAAGGGTGTCACCCGGCTCGAGCGTGTAGGTTTTATTGGCATGACGGTAGGTCACCCGGCCTTCCAGCATGTAAATCAGCTCGGTTCCGGCGTGTTGAAACACAGGAAACACTTCCGACTCGTCGTCGATCGTAATCAGGTAGGGCTCGATATTATAGGGTTTGCCAATGGTGTGCCCGAGCAGCTGGTACTGGTGTCCGGCACCCGACCCACGACGCTCGATCGACAGACCTTCGCCGGCCTTGATGTAGGTTACGTCGCGTTGTTCCTCGTAACCGCGGAAAAATGACGTTACCGGAACCTGCAGCGCGTTGGCGAGCGAAGTCAGCGTCGCCAGCGACGGCGATGTCTGCCCGTTTTCAATCTTCGACAACATCCCGGTCGATAACTGCGCCTGCTTGGCGAGCGCCGCCACGGTCAGGTTAAGGCGCTTGCGCGACGTGCGCACCTGTTTGCCAATCGCGACTTCAAGCGCGTCGACACTGTGTTGCTGCTGCACCAAATCGTCCTCGGTTTGCTGGTTATCCAGATCAGGCATCGACTTTCGTTACGGTTCATGGTGGGAAACATATCAAACCTCACCGGACATTCGATTGCAAATCGGCTTTAATGGGCAAAGGGTAAAAACTGCTACTGAATCAGGGGCATCTGGTTGACCATCGTGTTGTTATTGCCTAATCTTGACGGCTGGCAATTACAACCATCTTCGAATAATTATATTTATCAAAATCAATCAGTTGGAGGATTAGATGAGCAAGCGTGTTGCAGTGATCGGAGCCGGTCCCAGCGGTCTGGCACAGTTGAGGGCCTTCCAGTCGGCAAAAGAAAAGGGTGCCGAGATTCCCGATGTCGTCTGTTTCGAGAAACAGGACAACTGGGGTGGCCTGTGGAATTACACCTGGCGCACCGGTCTCGATCAGCACGGCGAACCGGTTCACGGCAGCATGTACCGCTACCTCTGGTCTAACGGCCCGAAGGAAGGCCTGGAGTTTGCCGATTACTCATTCGAGGAACATTTCGGTCGACCGATTGCCTCTTATCCGCCGCGCGCCGTGCTCTACGACTATATCGAGGGACGCGTCAAGAAGGCAGGGGTGCGCGACTGGATCCGCTTCAATTCGCCAGTGCGGCACGTGTCTTATGATGAACATGAAGGCATATTTCATGTAACGGTGCAGGATGAAGAAAAGGACGTCGAGTACACCGAGGAATTTGACCACGTTATCGTCGCCAGCGGTCACTTCTCGACTCCGAATGTGCCCGAGTTTCCCGGCTTCGATACCTTCAACGGACGCGTGCTGCACGCGCACGACTTTCGCGACGCGATGGAATTCAAGGACAAGGATATCCTGATAATCGGCACTTCCTATTCGGCCGAGGACATCGGTTCACAGTGCTGGAAATACGGCTGTAAATCGGTCACGGTGTCCCATCGCACCGCGCCCATGGGGTACAAGTGGCCCGACAACTGGCAGGAAGTGCCCTTGCTGGAAAAGGTCAACAAGAATACCGCAACCTTCAAGGACGGGGCCACCGCCGAGGTCGACGCAATCATCCTGTGCACAGGCTACCTGCACCACTTTCCGTTCATGGCCGAAAATCTGAAGCTCAAGACCAACAATCGGCTCTACCCGGTTAATCTCTATAACGGCGTGATCTGGGAGTACAACCCCAAGCTGATGTACCTGGGCATGCAGGACCAGTGGTATACCTTCAACATGTTCGACGCCCAGGCCTGGTACGCTCGCGACGTCATCATGGGACGCATCGATCTGCCGTCGCAGGCGGAGATGCATGCCGATATCGATAAATGGCGCGAGGCCGAAGACAATCTGCCCGACGATTACGCCTGCATCGAGTTCCAGGGCAAATACACGATGGATTTAATGGCGCTGACCGATTACCCCGAGTTCGATTGTGCGGGTGCGAACGAAGCCTTCTTCCAGTGGAAAAAGCACAAGAAGGAAAACATCATGACCTTCCGTGACCATGGCTACAAGTCAGCGTTGACCGGCACCATGGCGCCGGCGCATCACACGCCGTGGAAAGACGCGCTCGACGATTCGCTGGAAGCTTACCTGCAAACCTGACGATTTCATTTTTAATCAAGCAATAAAAAGCGTGGTCCCTGAGACCACGCTTTTTTACATTCCGGGGTACCAGAATA
>CALZHS010000050.1 GCA_945787265.1 uncultured Gammaproteobacteria bacterium
CGGGTAAAATTTACGATTCGAATCGCTACACGCTGCACGGCCTGCTTGAATCGATGGGTTGTGAAATTGTCGACCTGGGGCTGGTCGGCGACACACTGGCGGCGACGTGCGAGGCAATGACTCGTGCCTCGACCCAGGCTGAACTGGTGGTAACCACGGGCGGGGTTTCGGTCGGCGAAGAAGATCACGTGCGCATCGCAATCGAACAGCTCGGCGAGCTGCGACTCTGGCGCCTCGCCATCAAACCCGGGAAACCTCTTGCCTACGGCCGGATCAACGACACCGCTTTTCTCGGTTTGCCGGGCAACCCGGTATCGGTGTTTGCAACCTTTTGCCTGTTTGTTTGCCCGGTGATCCAGCTTATGCAGGGCCGCTCATGGCACAAGCCCGTTGCCTTGCCCGTAACCGCCGACTTTGACTGGCCGAAGCCCGATAGCCGGCGAGAGTTTTTGCGCGCCCGGCTTGCTATCGATGCCGATGGCGAGACCGTGGTGCAGGTTTATCCGAACCAGGATTCGGGCGTACTGACCTCCACAGTCTGGGCCGACGGCTTCGTCGAAATCGCCGAAAACCAGACGATAAAGGCCGGGGAGCGTGTAAACTACCTGCCTTTCGCCCAGTTTTTTACGTGAGGCAGGCGATGATAATCCGAATCCAGCAGGAAGATTTTGATGTCGCGGCGCTTAACCGGGAGCTACTCGCGGAACGTAACAATGTTGGCGCTATCGCCAGTTTCATCGGATTGGTGCGCGATCTCGAAGGTGACTCGTTGCAGCAAATGACGCTCGAACACTACCCGGGTATGACCGAAAAAGCACTTCAGGACATTGCCGAAAAGGCCCGGCAGCGCTGGAAAATAATCGATTTGGGGATTATTCATCGCATCGGCGCGCTAGCGCCGGCCGATCAGATCGTGTTGGTCTCGGTGCTGAGCGCGCATCGGGCGGACGCCTTTGAAGCCTGTGAATTTATCATGGACTACCTGAAAACCGACGCACCCTTCTGGAAAAAAGAGGTTAGCGGTCAAGGTTCGAAGTGGGTAGAATCGCGAAAAAGTGACATATTTGCACAAAAAAAGTGGGATACCTGAACAAAATCGACAGAATCCGGGCATTTTGGCTATATATACTGCCGTGGAAGTGAACTGAAGCACACGCTGCGAGTATGATTCGTGAATTACATTATCACAGCTAAACCAATGCAACTGCCGATTTATCCGGACCACCCGGTGACACGCCCGGTGTCTACGGTCACGGATAATGCCAGTGATTTCCGTGACGCCAGCAAACAGCCATCACCCAGCTACGTGTATCGCGGTGAACTGCTCGAAGGCCTTGGCAATGACAGGCGTTATCGCCCGCAACTGAACCTGCAGGTCGACCCGCAAAATCGTCGCGCGATTGATACCTACCGGCAAGTCGCATCTGAGCCCCCGCTGCTGGGACGTGTACTGGACGGATTTATCTGATATTCCGGTCATTCCTGCTGTCGCAGGAGCACCTAATTGATACAATGTCCGCTTGTGTTTAAAGCCTGCTGCAAATGGACGTATCCCACCTGCTCGAATCTCTGAACGACCGCCAGCGCGAAGCGGTTAGCGCCGACCCGGGCCCCCTGCTAGTGCTTGCCGGGGCCGGCAGTGGCAAAACACGTGTGCTTACGCATCGTGTCGCATGGCTATGCGAAGTTGATGGATTGTCCCCCTATAGCGTGCTCGCGGTTACCTTTACCAACAAGGCTGCTGCCGAGATGCGTGCCCGGGTCGAATCACTGCTTGGAATCTCCGCGGCGGCGATGTGGGTCGGTACCTTTCACGGGCTTGCGCATCGCATGCTGCGTTTGCATTACGAGGCTGCCGGCTTGCCGCAGGGATTCCAGATTCTGGATAGCGATGACCAGTTGCGCATGGTCAAGCGTGTTGTCCGGCAGCTTGATCTTGACGAGGGTCGCTGGCCGCCGAAGCAGGCCCAGTGGTTTATCAACCATAACAAGGACGAAGGTTTACGCCCGGCACATATCGATCCGGGTCAGGACCCGATCCAGCAGCAGCTGTTAGAGATCTACCGTCTCTACCAGGATCTATGCGAGCGCACCGGTGTAGTCGACTTTGCCGAGTTGTTGTTGCGGGTACTCGAACTGATTCGTGATAACGACGATATTCGCGAGCACTACCAACGCCGGTTTCAGCATATCCTGGTCGATGAATTCCAGGATACCAACGCGATCCAGTACGCCTGGATACGGCTGATGGCGGGCGCCGATACCCCGGTGTTCGTGGTTGGCGATGACGACCAGTCGATTTACGGCTGGCGCGGTGCCCGCATCGAAAATATCCATCATTTTCAAAATGACTTTGCCAATACCCTGGTTATTCGCCTGGAACAGAATTACCGCTCCACCGGCACCATCTTAAAAGCCGCGAATGCCCTGATCGACAACAATCAATCGCGCCTCGGCAAGGAACTGTGGACCGATAGCGCCGACGGTGAGCCAATCCTGTTTTACTCGGCCTACAACGAGAAGGATGAAGCCCGTTTCGTCGTCGACCGCATCGAAAACTGGGTCGCACAGGGGCGCAGCCGCAGCGAAATAGCGGTGCTTTACCGTTCCAACGCCCAGTCACGACAGTTTGAAGAAACGCTGTTCACGCGCGGTATACCGTACCGGGTTTACGGTGGTCTGCGCTTTTTTGAGCGCGCGGAGATCAAGGACACGCTTGCCTACCTGCGCATGATTTCAAACCCGACGGCAGATCACGCGTTCGAACGCACGGTTAATCATCCCCCGCGCGGTATCGGCCAAAAAACCATTGATGAAATTCGCAATTATGCACGTCAGCATTCGACCTCTCTGTGGAGCTCGAGTATCGAGCTGATCTCGTCGGATATCCTGACTGCGCGGGCGCGCAGTGCGCTTCAGGTCTATGTCGATCTGGTCCGACGCATGACGTCTGACCTGCTCGAGTTGCCGCTCGGCGATCAAATTAGAAACGGGATCGAGATGAGCGGTCTCGACCTGCATTTTAAAAAGGATACGAGCGAGAAAGGCCAGTCACGTATCGAGAACCTGCAGGAACTTGTCGGTGCCGGCAAGAGCTTTGAGTACGATGCCAATATCGAGGAGGAGATGTCGACGCTGGATGCCTTCCTCGCGCATGCGGCACTCGAGGCCGGCGAAGCCCAGGCGGATGCCTGGGAGGATTGCGTGCAGCTGATGACCATGCACTCGGTCAAGGGGCTCGAGTTTCCACTGGTGTTCCTGGTGGGCATGGAGGAGGGGTTGTTTCCGCACCAGCGCTCCAGTGAAGAGCCGGGTCGCATGGAAGAGGAGCGGCGTCTGTGTTATGTCGGCATAACCCGTGCGCGTGAGCAGCTGGTGGTAACCAGTGCCGAGGTGCGCCGCCTTTACGGTGGCGAAAGCTATAACATGCTGTCCCGCTTCGTGCGCGAAATCCCGGACGAGCTGATGCAGGAAATCAGGCCCAAGGCAAATTTCAGCCGTCCCGTGATGCCGACTGCACCGCGTACAGGACGACTGGATCGCGCGATCGAGGACACCGGTTTATTTGTTGGCCAGAAGGTGAATCATGCCCGTTTTGGCGACGGTGTCGTGCTGAATCTCGAAGGGCAGGGAGCTCAATCCAGGGTACAGGTTAATTTTGAAGCGGCTGGCAGCAAGTGGCTGATTGCGAGTATGGCCAACCTGCAACCGTCCTGAGTTAGCGAAAAACAGCACCCATGCCCAGGCTCGTGTAGAATCGCCGCAGCATAAATTTTAGATTTAGATTAGGGAGTACATTATGAGTAAGCAACAGGTTGCCTTCATCGGTCTCGGGGTCATGGGTTATCCGATGGCAGGGCATCTCGCCAAAGCCGGATATCAGACCAGGGTCTATAACCGCACGGCTGCGAAGGCCGAACAATGGTGCCAGGACTACCAGGGCGATTTTGCCGAGACTCCGCGTGAGGCGGCCGAGGGTGCGGATTTCATATTCATGTGTGTCGGTAATGATGACGACTTGCGTTCCGTGGTGTATGGCGATGACGGCGTCCTGGCTGGATGCAAGGAAAGCTCGATCCTGGTCGATCACACCACGGCATCGGCCAACGTCGCGCGAGAAATCGGAGACAAATCTCCCGTTCCTTTTCTCGACGCGCCGGTGTCGGGCGGGCAGGCAGGTGCAGAAAATGGTGTGCTGACAGTCATGATCGGCGGTGACCAGGCCAGTTTCGATGCAGCACGCCCGGTGATCATGAGTTATGCACGCGCAGCAGAGTTGATGGGCAGCGTTGGCGCAGGCCAGCTCACCAAGATGGTGAACCAGATCTGTATTGCGGGCCTGGTGCAGGGCCTGTCCGAGGGCCTGAATTTCGCACAGCGTGCAGGGCTCGATGGCCACAAGGTTGTCGATGTCATTTCCAAGGGTGCGGCGGGTTCCTGGCAAATGGAAAACCGCGGCAATACCATGCTCGACGACGAGTTCGAATTCGGCTTTGCGGTTGACTGGATGCGCAAAGACCTTGCTATTTGCCTGGAAGAAGCCGAGCGTAACGGTGCCGCATTACCGGTGACCCGTATCGTCAACGATTTTTACGGGGAAGTGCAGGCGATGGGCGGAGGCCGTTGGGATACCTCGAGCCTGATCCGGCGATTGACACGCGACGACTAGTAGCTTTAAGCCTCGAGGGAAAGCGCCTGGCCGGGTTTGGCAGCAAGAATTTTTTGAGATGTTGTCTTGAAATGACTGGTTTGGAAGAAAAAACGGGTTTTTTTGTAAAAATATTGAAGTTTTTTTAAATCGGCTTCATTTCAATAAAATTCAATAAAATCAATTATTTAACGTGGCTAATTAAGATATAAAGTCACAAAGTGTCTCCATATACACTGTTTTTACTGCCGTTTATCGATTTTTAACTGGATTTTTATTCAATATATCCTATATATATAAACGTGTTAAAGGTTAAGAACACCTAACCTCTCTCACGATGTCCTCCTTTGGTTATAATTGTCGATTACGACATTTTGGCTGGTCTCTCGACCAGCCATTTTTTTTACCTCTCAAAAATCAACTGTCGTTACCAGGCAGAATCCACGCAATTTTCACAGCTGCAATTGGAAGAGCGCTTAAACGAGTTCGAAATTGTGAATAGAATGTAAGCGGTTCTTATAAAATCTGGTTAAAATCCTTGCGAGCAGGTCTGCGAGACCTGTAGGGTCATCAAACGACGTTAACTCTGGGGAGGAGGATAATGCGCGCCTGGAACTGTGTTACCTGGGGCGGACCAGGCCACCTGAAGCTGGGCACTACGCCCGAGCCCGAGTGTGGTGACGGTGAAGTTGAAATCACGGTCAAGGCCTGCGGCATTAATTTTGCCGACCTGTTAATGATCTCCGGTCAATTCCAGGTACGCCCAGAACTCCCTTTTGTCCCCGGCATGGAAGTCGCCGGAAGAATTACCCGGCTCGGGCCGGGTTGCGAAGCGTTTAGCCTGGGTCAAAAGGCCGCTGCCTACGTGCGACATGGTGGCTACGCCGAGAAAGTGGTAGCGCCGATAGCCCAGGTTGCCGCCATACCCGAATCTATTCAACTGGAGGTTGCTGCCGCTTTCCCGGTTTCCTACGGGTCGGCGGAACTGGCGCTGGACCGGGCGGGGCTGAGCGCAAATGAAATCGTCGTGATTGGTGGTGCCGCTGGCGCCGTCGGGTCGGCCTGCATAGAACTGGCAAAACAGCGCGGTGCGGTTGTCATCGCCTGTGTCGGAGACGATGCAAAGGAAAAAATTGCGCGCGCCTGTGGTGCAGACCAGATTATTTCCTCCCATTCCAGGCGCCTCTACGAAGATTTACGCGAAGTTGCACCCGATGGCGTTGACGTGATTATCGATCCGGTTGGCGGAATCTTTTTTGAAGAAACGCTGCGCGCGCTTGGCTACGGGGGTCGGATTGTTTCGCTGGGATTTGCCTCGGGTAAAATACCCAGCATCCGTGCGAACCACTTCCTGGTCAGGCATCAAAGCCTGGTCGGCTCATCCTTCGGCCTGACCTGCGTCAAAGACCCCGGGCGGATATCCGCGAGATGGCCGCAGCTGTCGGCGATGCTCGAAGCGGGGCAGATCAAACCCAGAATCAGTCAAACCAGGTCGTTTGCCGAGCTCCCGAAAGCCCTGCAGATGCTCAAAGACCGCAAGGTCGCGGGCCGCATCGTAATAAGCTAAGGCCTCGACATTACTTGACAGGAATATAAAGCTCCGTGGTGAACTGGTTCCTGTCGGTTATTTTTGTCGTATCGCCGAGATAGATTTCGAGTGCGGCTCGCGAATCGCCGAGCTTTATCTTGTGCATGCGGCAGTGACTGTGCAGTGCGTACCATCCGAGCGGCAGGAAATTAAGGTCACCGCGCAGCGACATTTTATAATAGTGCCCGCCCTTGAATTCATGTCGCTTATAGTTCGACAGGGGCGTACTATTGCCAACCGGAACGGCAATTTCGGCCTGGTAACTGGATGCCAGTGGATCCAGTTGATAATACATCGTTAGTGCGAGACCAACCTGATTGGCCCCCGTATTCTGCAGTGTTTCTATACTCGAGCGGCGCGCTGCCTCGAGTTGACGCAGGTTTCCACTGAACGGAATCGCCCAGTAATTAAATGCCTCCAGGTCCTCGAAACCGATAAATTCGATTTCGGGGTGCGGCATTTCGGCATTCAGGTAGCCACCGAGCATCGCCAGCCCTAGATCATAATCGCGCTCGATCATGGGTGTCATCTTGCTGGTCATGAAGCGGAACAGGAACGGCATTCGTCCGATCATCTCCCAGCTGACCAGGGTGCCTCCATTGGTTGCTTTAAACGCCCAGTTGACCTGGTTTGTCGACTTGAAAGGGCGCAAAAACTCGATTTGCTGTTTAATGCTAATGCCCGGATCTATTTCGAGGTGGGTCAGTTTACCGGCGCCGACTACCTTGCCATCCCAGCTGTAATGCCCATTCTCTGACTGGTAGTTTTCACTGTAAACGATTTTGGTCTCGGGTTCGTGTATCAACCAGGGGCTCCATTCCGGCCAGGATTTGAGATCCAGTACCGTGGCAAAAACCGAATCCAGCGGTGCCTCGATCTCGTGACTCCGCTTAACGTTAAATTTACCCTCCAGGGTGGCCAGGTAAGCTAGTCCAGCCAGCAGGATGACAACGACGATGCCAATAGCTATCCACATGTATCGACTCCGTTGGCAGCGGTTTGTTGCCTGCATTGTGATCGAATCAGCCACAGGAACAGCGCGGCAGAGATTCCGGCGGAACTGAAAATCATGCACATCACGACAATCTGGTAACGCGCCGCAATCAGTGGCGAGGTTCCGGCCAGGATCTGGCCGGTCATCATGCCGGGCAGCGATACCAGCCCAACCGCGAGCAGCGAATTCGTGATCGGGATTAGCGCCGCCTGGAATGCGGTACTGCGTGCCCGCGCATAGTCATCGTGATGATCCAGTTCGCTGTAAAAGCGTTCGCCGGCAAGGCTGACGCTGTTCATGGAATTGGAGAAAATCATTCCGGCAAGCGGGATCATTATGGCTGGCTGAAACCAGGGATCGGCGTGTAAAACGCCCTGGCTAACCAGTACCAGGTTGAAGATTCCGCCCACGGCGATTGCCGCCAGGCTGCAGCCGAGCAGTGTCGAGCGTTTGACGGGCAGGGGCCCCAGTGCGATCCAGCTTGCCGCGAGTAGCATGAAGCTCAATACCGCGACGATGATCCATTGATTATTGGCGTGGAAGATAAACTCCAGGGTGTAACCAATCAGCATCAGCTGCAGCAGCATGCGCAGGATTGCCACGACTGCATTTTTAATACTGGTTGACCAGTAAAAAATTATGAACAGGGTAACGACCACCGGGATGAAGGCGACCGCTATATCGGCCAGTGTTATTGCATACACTAGTGGTAGTCTTCCCAGTACTGATTACTATCCGGTTGCATTAATTCCTCGATCTCACTGTCGTCCCGTTGAAACTGGGTTACGTCGACTTGCATATTATCGCGTGCATTGTCTTCAAGGAAACAGAAGATGGTATTGCGCAGCGTCACCAGCAGCGAATTATCCAGTTCAAAATCAAGTTCAGCAAGCAGGTCGATCACGATTTCAAAACTCAGTTTGTCTAGTGAATAAATAATGTGAGCACCGTGGTCACCGACCGGAGAGGCCAGCAGGATACCATCGACGTCAACTAGTACTTCGCATGCGGCGCGGGCCTGGCAGGCTGGATCG
>CALZHS010000051.1 GCA_945787265.1 uncultured Gammaproteobacteria bacterium
CTGCGCCTGATCGAACGCATCGGAATGCTGCCATTTGTCGTCTACCGCGTGCTGCTTGGCGTTGTAATTCTGGTGCTGCTGAGCTGAAAAGAGGCAGTATGACTCAAACTGGTGATAATCCGCGTTCCCCGTTAAGACTGGCAGTGGCCTGGTATATTATCGGCGCGACCATGCTGCTGGGTGTTGCCGTGGGCTCGCTGGTACCGAGTCCCGATATCGGTGTCAGTGACAAGCTGTCGCACCTGGTAACCTATTTTTTACTGGCGGGCTGGTTCAGCCTGTTGGCGACAAACCGTATCAGATTGGGCTGGACCGTGATCGGCCTGATCGCGTACGGCATGTTAATCGAACTGTTACAGGGTATGACGTCTTATCGCTACCCGGAGTGGGGTGATGTACTCGCTAACGGAATCGGTGTCCTGGCTGGCATCCTGCTGTATTTTTCGCCGCTGTCGCGGTTGCTCCGATTCGTCGACTCCAGGCTAGCTCGACTGTGGTTGCAATAGCGCTTTTTCGTGTTCGATTAAGCGCAACCGTTCCCTCTGAATCGCCTGTCCCATGGCCTTGCCGGTGAGTCCCTGCTGCTGGATCTCGCTGAGATCAAGATGGCGCAGCTTGTCCGCAAGCTCCAGCAGGAAGTCGGCCTGTCGGTAAGGGTCGTCTCCCGATCCCGCGCGACCGCGAATATCGGCGCGGCAGGCATCGAGCATTTTTTGAAATCTTAGTGGCTTGCGCAAGCTGTCTGCCCTGGTAAATAACTTTAACAGGGTAGACGCTTTAAGTTCCATGGCACGGTGTACCAATAGATGCAACTCGGTCGTAATCAGGGCAAGCTCGGTATGCGCCTTCGGAACCCGCCAGCGCTTGCAGAATGCCTTGACTGGCTTCTTGCCGCGCGCCTCGTGGCCATGATGACCTGGTAGCACCGAGGCGGGTGTTATTGCTTTACCCAGGTCATGCATCAGGACGGCAAACCGGGTTTCGTTATCGTGGCCGAGTGCGGCGCTCGCCTGCAGCGCCATCATGACATGCAGTCCGGTATCGATCTCGGGATGGTATTTGGCATTTTGCGGTACGCCGAAGAGGGCATCAATCTCCGGAAACAGGCGCACCAGCACGCCACAGTCACGCAGGGTGTTAAAGAATACAGCGGGATCTGCCTCATCGAGGGCACGCGATAATTCGGACCATACCCGTTCCGGCACCAGGGCATCGAGTTCGCCGGATTCGCCGATCTGCCGGATCAGGTCGCAGGTATCATTGGCAACGCTAAAACCCAGTTTATGAAATCGCGCCGCGAAGCGGGCAACGCGCAGTACCCGCAGTGGATCTTCGACAAATGCATCAGAAACATGTCGCAGTATGCGGTTTTCGATGTCTCTCTGACCGCCGTAAGGATCGACCAGGTTGCCCTGGTCGTCTTCCGCTATTGCGTTGATGGTCAGATCACGACGCAACAGGTCCTGCTCGATGGTGGTTGCAGGGTCGGTGCTGATCGCGAACCCTTTGTAACCCGGCCCTGTTTTACGTTCGGTACGGGCCAGCGCGTATTCCTGCTTGCTTTCGGGGTGTAGAAAGACCGGGAAATCCTTGCCGATCGCCTTGTAGCCGGCGGCCTCCATCTGTTCCGGCGTGGCACCGGTTACCACCCAGTCGATGTCGTTAACCGGCAGTCCGAGCAGGCGATCGCGTACACAACCGCCGACACGGTATACCTTCACAGATGCTCCTCTGGATTGCCGGGTTGCGGGTACTCCCTGCGGAAACTGTCGTAGTTGTGCTTGTTACCAAACATGGCTGGCAAACCCTTGAGGTACTGGCGCAGGCTGGTTTCGCAGTGATCGCCATCGGTGCAGACATTTTCGGTCTGCAAAGAGCGGTAATTGTCCATGGTAAACAACTTGCCGGGCAGATTCTGCAGGATCAGTGCCTGCAGGCGCGAGAGCCCATTGTTCAGCGGCATGACGCGAACCGGAAGCTGCAACGTATCGATGATTAACTCGAGGATCTGGCGCAACGTGAAAACCTCGGGTCCGCAAACCGTGTAGCGTTTGGCGTATGTTTCCCGATTGTCGATCGCGTTGACCATTTTTTCGACCAGGTCACCGACGTAGACCGGGGCCAGTTTGCTGTTGGGGCAGGCGAGCGGGAAATAACCGAAGAACAGTTTCAATATGCCGGCAAATCGGTTGATGAAATCGTCGTCCTTGCCAAACACGACCGAGGGTTGGAAGCTGGTGACGTGCAGGCCACGCTGGCCGAAGGTGTGTAACAGATTCTCGCCTTCTCCCTTGGAACGCAGGTACAGGCTACTGCCGGTCGCCTGGTCAGCGCCGAGCGCGCTCACGTGCAGCAGGCGTTTGATACCGCCATCGCTGCAGGCTTCGACGACGGCCTTGATAAAATCAACGTGGTAACGGCGAAAATCACCCTTGCGTCGCTCATGCAGAATACCGACCAGGTTAATAACGGCCTGTTGCCCTTCGCACAGCTTATTTAACTCGTTGCTGTCGGTAATGTTGGCTTCCAGCAGGCGAATGTTGGGGTGGACCAGCAGCTCACGATTTCGATGCGGTCTGCGACTGGGCACGGTAACCTGCCAACCCCGATTGGCGAGTGCAAACGCCAGTTGTTTGCCGATAAAGCCGCTGCCGCCGAGCAGTAATATGTTGCGCTGTTTCCTCATACTGCCTTTTTTTTGTTTTGATGCTGGTGACGCGGTGGTCGCTTGTTGTGCCTGGGGCGCTGTGGTTTGCCGCTGCCGGGCCTTGGCTTAACGCGGCCACCTTTCATTTTAACCGGGGGTTTGGGTTCGATCAGCAGGTCATTGGTGATCGGCATCGTCGGAATCGGGCGCCTGGTATAGGCCTCGATATCGATAAGGTTCATTGCCAGGTCTTCACAGGCAAAGCTGATCGCGACACCCGATTTACCGGCTCGCGCGGTGCGTCCTACCCGATGCACGTAGTCTTCGCCGAGTTCCGGCAGGTCATAGTTGAATACATGCGTGACGTCGGGAATATGCAATCCACGCGAGGCGACATCGGTCGCCACCAGGATCGAATATTCGCCATCGTGGAATTTCTTCAGCAGCGACTCGCGCTTGTTTTGATGGATGTCCCCGGATATGATCGCGGCCGAAATGCCGTTACCCTGCAGGTATTCCCAGATGCGAATCGTGGCATGCTTGGTGTTGGCAAAGATGATGCTGCGCTGCGGCTGCAGTTTCTTTATCAGTCCCAGCAACAGGGGTATCTTTTCATGGTTGGCCGGGTGGTAAACGCTTTGTTCGATCCGGTCCACCGTGGGCGAGTCAGCATCGATCTTGATCAATTGTGCCTGGTTCATATGCTCGTAGGCGAGCTCCATCACTTTTTGTGCCATGGTCGCCGAAAACAGCATGTTGAGACGCTTTTCGGGCTCGGGCAGGCGTCTTAGCATGAAGCGCACGTCGGCAATGAAACCCATATCAAACATGCGATCGGCCTCGTCGAGCACCATTGCTTCAACGGACTTGAAGTCGAATAATCGCTGTTTAAAGAAATCGATCAGGCGCCCCGGGGTGCCGATGAGGATATCTACCGGCTCGTCGAATTGACGCTTTTGCTGTTCGTAGGCCTTGCCACCGTAGCAGATCGCAAGCCTGAGCGGTAACTTGCGCAGCAGTCTTTCCGCGTCCTTGTGGATTTGAATGGCCAACTCGCGCGTCGGTGCCAGGATTAAAGTGCGGGGTTTACCCGGGGCCGTCGCGGGTTTGTCCGAGTGCAGGATCCGCTGCGCACAGGCGAGCAGAAATGCCAGTGTCTTGCCGGTGCCGGTCTGTGCCTGTCCGGAGACATCTTTACCTGACAGTAGCAGGGGTAGTGCCTGCTGCTGTATCGGGGTGCAGTAAACCATATCGATCTCTGCGAGTGCATCGAGCAAGCGTTGGTCGAGCGCCAGTGAGCTGAACTGCTGCTCGGTTAAGTGTTGTTGCCCCATGCTATCGCGTATTCTCTCAGGTTAAATGCTTAATCGGAGTATGGTAGCAAATTGCATGAAAACCTGCGCTGTGATTTGAAAAAGCTGTTTTCGATCCCCATATCTATAATCAGGGCAGGCGGATACCTAGCATTTTTTCGCCACATTTGCATTATTGACAGTTAAAACTGATACGACTAAATTGTTGGTCCACTTGATTAAGCCATGGGGCTGGAGACGCGCGTGAGTGAGAAAATTGTATACCTTTCGGATGAAAGCTTTGAATCGGATGTGCTGCAGGCAGAGCAGCCAGTGCTGGTTGATTACTGGGCAGAATGGTGCGGACCCTGCAAGATGATTGCCCCGATCCTGGAAGAGATAGCCGATGAATACGATGGTCGACTCACTGTAGCCAAGCTCAATATCGATGACAATGCCAATACACCGCCCAAGTACGGTATTCGCGGCATTCCGACACTGATGCTGTTCAAGGGTGGCGCCGTCGAGGCGACCAAGGTCGGCGCGTTGTCGAAATCCCAGTTAACCGCGTTCCTGGACAGCAATATCTAGGCCCAAACAGCCCCAGAAAAGATCGAAAAAAGGGTCGTTGATTGAGGTAGACGACCCTGAATTACTGTGCTAACCTCTTTTTAATCGTTGCCGTATCTCCGCGGCATTCCTGAACAAAAAAACCAATTACATTTCCTGACATTACCCATAGGCCGTCCTGACGTCTTAATTCCCCAACCCTGCATATAGGGCACTCTTAAAAATGAATCTAAACGAGCTCAAGCAACATACCGTTCCCGACTTAATCGAAACTTTAAAATCAATGGGTGGTGATCACTCGGCGCGCATGCGGCGCCAGGACATCATCTTCAGCATCCTCAAGTCCCAGGCCAAGAAGGGCGAAGATATCTTCAGTGAAGGGGTGCTGGAAATCCTGCAGGACGGATTTGGTTTCTTGCGCTCTGCCGACAGTTCTTACCTGGCCGGTCCCGATGATATCTATGTTTCCCCGAGCCAGATCAGGCGTTTCAACCTGCGCACTGGCGATACCGTCAGTGGCAAAATCAGACCACCTAAAGATAACGAGCGTTATTTTGCACTGCTGAAAGTTGATCAAATCAATTTTGATCTGCCAGAAAACGTCAAGCACAAGGTTCTGTTCGAAAACCTGACACCGCTGCACCCTAACAGCCGCATGGTACTCGAACGCGGCAACGGCAGTACCGAGGATATCACCGCACGGATTATCGACCTGGTGTCACCGATCGGAAAGGGCCAGCGTGGCCTGGTGGTCTCGCCGCCAAAAGCGGGTAAGACCCTGATGCTGCAGAATATTGCGCAAAGCATCGCCAGCAATCATCCCGACTGTTACCTGATTGTGCTGCTGATAGACGAGCGTCCGGAAGAAGTCACCGAGATGGCGCGTATGGTCAAGGGTGAGGTGGTGGCCTCGACATTCGACGAACCCGCCAGCCGCCACGTGCAGGTTGCCGAAATGGTCATCGAGAAAGCCAAGCGCCTGGTGGAACACAAGCGGGATGTGGTCATTCTGCTGGATTCAATAACGCGCCTGGCGCGAGCCTACAACACCACGATTCCTTCTTCGGGCAAGGTGCTTACCGGTGGTGTTGACGCCCATGCACTGCATCGGCCGAAACGTTTTTTTGGTGCGGCGCGAAATATTGAAGAGGGCGGCAGCCTGACGATACTTGCCACCGCACTGATTGAAACCGGTTCCAAGATGGACGAAGTCATTTACGAGGAATTCAAGGGCACCGGCAACATGGAAATTCACCTCGATCGACGCATCGCTGAAAAACGCGTATTCCCGGCGATCAACATCAACCGCTCGGGTACCCGCCGCGAGGAGCTGTTGATCGATCAGGAGGAACTGCAAAAAGTCTGGATCCTGCGCAAGTTTCTGCACTCGATGGATGAGATCGAGGCGATGGAATTTGTGCTCGGACGCATGCAGTCCAGCAAGACCAACCTGGAATTCTTCGATCAAATGAAGAAATAGGTGTCGTGTGGCCCGGGTTCGATCGTTTGAACCGATTATTGGTCGCCGTCCCCGAATCCTGATTCTCGGCAGTATGCCCGGCGTGGCTTCACTTGAAGCCGTCCAGTATTATGCACATCCGCGCAATGCATTCTGGCCGATCATGAGCGAATTGTTTGGTATCGATCATCGGGCCGATTACGCAGCGCGCGCGGCCGAGCTTGGTAAACAGCCGCTGATACTCTGGGATACCCTGCAAGCCTGTCAACGACCCGGCAGTCTCGACTCGAGTATCGATGTCAAAACGGCACGCGCCAATAATTTTACGGACCTGCTGCAACGTTTCCCCGGGATTCGTGCAATCCTGTTCAACGGCGCGACCTCTGAAAAGTATTTCCGGCAACTGGTGCTGCCGACCTTGCGCACAACGTCCGAACTCACCTTATTGAGGATGCCGTCCACCAGTCCGGCGCATGCGGGGATGAGTTTTGAACAAAAGCTTGGGGCCTGGCGGCAATTGCTGGATTTTATCGACTAGGACTTGAGCAGCTTTTTGCGCACGTGCGCCATCGGTGCGTCGTCGTTGAAAACCACCTGGTCGTTTTCGAGGCTTACCCCGAGCGAGGTCCACAACGCATCGAGATCAACCGGGTAGGGGTCTGCTTTCGTCTTCAGGTATAAAGGCACGAGAACGTCGAGACCGATAGCACGGTCGGCTGATTCAAATACTTCCATCGCGCTCGAGCTGGCGTGCATCGACAGGCCCGCGTCGAGAACGCCGCGCAGCGCGTCCCGCAGGCTCAGGCGGTTGTCGGTCAATTTGCGGATTTCGATATCGGCAAGCATGCAGAAGATGGCACCGCCCCAGTAGGTGCGTCCCCAGGTCGGGGTTCGGTCCAGTCCTCGGTCTCCATTCCTGGGTAATCCCTGTGGCATACGGTTAATGAAACCGTTCCAGACAAATTCCTCGGTCAGATGCCCTTGCTGCGCACGCGCAATCGATTCGACATAGGTCGCGAGCCCTTCGAGCCACCAGCGATGGGCATAGGGCACATCGGCCATCGCCAGGTGGACCATTTCATGCACCATAATCCAGTCCTTGCGCAGCATTTCCGGCGTTATATTCTCACCGACCACGATTCGCAGGTGGCCGAAGCGCACCGCGTGTCCGTCAGTAACCTGCAGATCGATGTGTACGCTTGTTACCGGAAAGCGGCCGTAATACTGATGCACGGTTTGAGTCGAGTAGAGGACCCACTCGAGCAACATGTCCTTCTTGCCGCGTAACACGCGATCACGGATTTCTACGCTGATACGGCTATCATCGATGTCGAAGGCGAATTCTGTATCGCTGATGGTTTCAATTTCGGGTTCGTCCGCCCAAAGCATGCCGGAGAAAACCAGCAGCAGGACCAGTAGCGGTTTCAACAAGACTCCCGTTATTCTTTTATCCATGCTGTGACTTTACCCGGTGGCAAAGGTTCATTCATCGGGACCCTGTTCTTTATGCTGTGCATTCAGACCCGCATCGTACCAGCCGGCGCGGTCTCGCCAGAAAATATTGTCTTGCGGTTCGATACCCGGGTCTTCGCTCAGGGATCCGGCCGGTATAACCAGCTTGCCACTCTTGAGGCTGGTGTAAGGGACCAGCGAACCGCAATGGGTGCAAAAGCATTTCGATATGATGCCGGGTTTATCGGGGGTGTAACGTTTGATCAGTTCCTCCCCGGTCAGCCATTTGATACGGTCGGTACTGGTGAAAATATTAGCTGCATGGGCGGTGCCGGTGGAACGTCGGCACTGACTGCAGTGGCACAGATGAAACTCGTCAAAGGGTCCGGTAACCTGGAACTGGACCTGCCCACAAAGACAGGCACCTTTTATCGCTTGATTCATCCTGGCAACCTCATATTTGCTGGCTCGCGATTAATCTCTGGATTAAGTCATCGAAATGGCGTTCATGTACGTTGGCATAGGCAAAGCGGATGAACTGTTCCTGGTCCTGGCCAAAATAACTTCCCGGCAGGCTGATGATTTCGTGATCCTGGATCAAGCGCTTGACGACATCCCGGGCAGGAGCGTCGAAAGGGTGCTGGATATAGGCGAAGTAGGCGCCGGCGCTGACCAGGCGGTAATCCAGATCGGGGTGCTCGAAGGCCTGCTTGATGGCGATTGCGCGTTGCGCCAGTTCGTCTGATTTTTCCAGCTTCCAGGCGTGCAGGTTGTTGAGCCCGTAAAGTGCCGCGAGCTGGCCAGCATGCGGGGCACAGATCGCGGTGCAATCCTGAATTTTCTTGAGTTGCTCGAGCAATGCCTGGCTCGCCGCGACCGCGCCGGTACGAAACCCGGTCAGGCTGAACACCTTGGAAAAGCTGTATAAATGTACCAGGGTATCGCCCCAGTCTGGACGCGTAAACAGGCGATGCGGCAGCTGCCTGATATCGATGAAATCACGGTAGGTTTCATCCATGATCAGCGCGAGTCCATGCTCGCGGGCAAGTTCAAAGAACTGGTCGATACATTCATGACTGTAGATAGCACCGCTGGGATTGTTCGGCGTGACCAGCAAGATTGCCCGGGTTCGCTCGTTGATCAGCGAACGCGCTTCCCGTGGATCAGGCATCGCGGTATCGGCGTTAAACGACAGGTAGCGCGGCACCACGGCACGGGTTGTCAGCCACATCTGGTGATTGAAGTAACAGGGCAGCGGTACGATAACCTCGTCGCCGGCCTGGCACAGGGTGTCCACGACCGAGCAAAACGCCTGGTTACAGCCTGCTGTAATGAGAATGTCATCTGCGGTGACCGTACCCTGGTAGCGCTCGCTGATATTGCCTGCCAGGGCCTCACGCAACGCTGCGATGCCGCGTATATCGGTATAGGTAGCCCCTTCGCCAGCCTTGATCGCGTCCGCGAGGTAATCCCTGAGCGACTGCGGCGGCAGGTGCGCGGGTACTGCCTGGCACATGTCGATCAGGTTGTCGGACCCGGGGCTGGTTACCCAGGACCAGGCTTCGGCGATTGGCGCCGCGGCGCAATCGAGGACATTTGGATTGAATTTCATAACAGTTACCGGGTCAATTGAACCGATGTTAGTGAATTCCAGCCTGCCTTACCAGCCTCGGGAAGCTATGACATAATACGCGGCGGATTTAAAACCGGGATAGAACAATGAAATACTTACACACCATGGTGCGCGTGCACGATCTGGACGCCTCGCTTGGATTTTACTGTGACCTGCTTGGCCTGGTTGAGACCGATCGCTATGAAAGCGACGAAGGCCAGTTTACGCTGGTATTTCTTGCGGCGCCGGAAGACCTCGAACAGGCCAGGGCCGCTCGCGCCCCGCTGGTGGAGCTGACTTACAACTGGGACGGAGAGGAATACCAGGGAGGCCGTAATTTCGGCCATCTGGCCTACGCGGTGGATGACGTGTACGCGGATTGCCAGAAAATGATGGATGCCGGAATCACGATCAACGTTGTACGCGGTTTGCCAGAAAATGATGGATGCCGGAATCACGATCAACGTTCCGCCCCGCGATGGGCACATGGCGTTTTTTCGTTCCCCCGACAATATTTCAATCGAGCTGCTGCAAAAGGGTGAGCCGCTGGCGCCGGCCGAACCCTGGGTATCGATGCCGACGACTGGTGAATGGTAGCCGTGGAGCAATACCTCGAGGGTCGAATTGCGATTATAACCGGCGGTTTTACCGGCATCGGTAAAGCAATCGCGATCGCACTGGCTGAGCGCGGTGCGACTATCGCGGTCGGCGCCCGGCGCCAGCCCGAGGCCGTAATCGAGGAGCTCGAAGCCGCTTGTGCTGCGTTTTTTTATCAAAAGCTCGACGTCGCCGACGTCGCTAGCGTGGCTGCATTTGTCGACGCATTGGCAAGCAAACATGGTCATGCCGATATCCTGGTCAATTCAGCCGGTGTCACCGCGCACCAGCTGGTATGTGGACACGATGAACAATCCTGGCTCGAGGTCATCGATATCAACCTGTCGGGCCCATTCCGCATGATACGCGCCTGCCTTCCGAAGATGATCGAACGCCGCTGGGGGCGCATCATCAACATTGGCTCCACCGCGGCGACCACCGCGGTTGCCGATCATGCGGCTTACTGTGCATCCAAGTCGGGTCTGTTGGGATTGAACCGCGCGGTTGCACTCGAAGGTGCGCCACATGGCGTCAGCTCGGTCGTTATCAGTCCGACCTGGGTGCAAACCGAAATGTTCGATAACAGTATGGCAATCCAGGCGCGTAGGACGGGGCACAGCGTCGATGATGAAATCGGCAAACTCGTTGCCGAACAGCCACAAAAGCGCCTGGTGCAACCCAGGGAACTCGGCGCATTGGCGGCCTTCCTGTGCCGTGATGAAGCGCTTGGTATTACCATGGAAGACATCCAGCTCAATGCCGGCGCGTTGTGGTAGCCTAACACCATGTCGATACTGAATTTGCAGGCCAGCTACTTCGCGATAGATAACCCGCTGCGGCTGCTGGAGCGCTGGTTCAACAGGTTTCGGCATCGTCAAATTGTCCGCATTGGCCAGCGCGAGTTGGACGTCTGCTGGACCGACCGTGCCGAGGCTGCTTTGCGGGCCGGCGAGCGGCCGTTAATCGTCGAACTGCAGCTGTATTTTTCCTGCGTGGTCAAGAAGCGGGTGCTGTTTCACCGCAGCGCAGATTTCGATACCACGAAAGTCAATGACAGGCTCGAACTCGCGTTTCGGCCGATTGCGTCAGCCGCCTGTGATCCGCAGGAATTCGCCCTGCGGCATCCTGCCGGTAAAAACCTGTCGCAAGGTGTTGCAGCGCGAATGGTCCCGAAACGTGTTGAAATCGATTTTCGTCAGGGTGAATGGGAAGGCGGGTTTCATTACTCGAAGGCCTGAGGTCTTTGACTTCAGCCCGTTTCTAGAATGCCTCACCCACATTGATGATGAAGCCACTCTCGTCATCGACGTAAGAAAAATCGGCACGCAGGTTTAGCGTCTGGCCTGGAATCATCTGCCAGCGCAGCCCAACCCCGCTACTGTTAATGAACTCATCCGCTTCGAAACTGGAAAAGTTGCGGGCGACCTGCGCAACCTCAGTGAAAACAACCAGGCCAAAGCGCTCCGAAAACTTCCATCGATACTCAGCCTGCAAACCGGCCAGGCTTTTATCACGATAGCGCCCGCGCTCGATACCGCGTAACAGTTTACTGCCATCGGGTGTATTCAAATCCCAGAAGGGTATATCGCCATGTTGGCTATTTAGCTGCAGCGATACGGCAATACTTACAGCATTGTCAATCGGGAAATAGTGGCTGTAACCAAGTTCGTTTGACTCGTAGTCGAAGTCGCTACTGACACTATCGGTAAAGGAGAGGCTCTGCAGCCTGAACAGGCTACCCGAGGTTGGGTACTGGGTGTCATCGCGCAGATCCCGGGCCAGCGACACGCCAAGCCCGGCGATACGATCATCGCTGTCTTCGGTCAACTCGGTGTTGCCATCTTGCACCTCGATTTCGTTTTGCTCGAGCTGCAAAACTCCACCCAGCCACCAGTCCCGGATGAGCTTGTACTCGTGTTTAACAACCAGCTTTTCACCGCTGATCTCGTACTCGTCTTCCAGGTCGGAATCGGGGCCGATACCGAAGTAGGTGCTTGGCCACAGCCGGGTGTTGAGGTTGGCCGTGAAGCGTTGGGAATTGAATTGAAGATTGGAGCTCAACGCGACCAGGTACTGATCTTCCTCAGTGGTCAGGGCGAAACCCTGAAACCGCGAGTCCCGGCGCAACCCGGGAGTCGAATCAAGGTAATGCAGCAGTAATAATCCGGCCTGGAATCCGGTTTCCTCGGCCCGCGCAACGATTGGCAGAATCAGCGATGAATCGGTTTCCTCCTCGGCCCAGGCAAGGCTCGAAACCAGTAACAGGCACAGCAGGCCCCGTGGGATCAATTGCATCGGTATTCGATCGGGAGGTTCAGATAATTAAAAACTGCTTTCTGGCCTGGAAAACTTTGCGTGAACCAGCCCGATAATCGCACCGCCAATGCCCTGTTCTAACAGTGCCCAGGCGGGGTCGATCAGCAGGTCCAGGGCTGGAAATCGGTAGACGCCGTGCAGAACCAGGGTCTGGGGCAGCAGCCAGAAGATGCCCGCAACCATGCCGAACAGGAATCCCGACCGGGTCGAGTATGAAGGGCGGCTTACCACGCGTGGGTATATCAGGGTCATGAGCAAGGCAAGCAGCGCATATCCCAGTACTATCAGCGCAAGGTTCGGGGATTCAAGCAGCATCGCTGGATCGACATTTTCACTGGCAACCTGGTTGACCACCAGCCCGTTAAAAAGACCGGCCAGCACAAACATGACCAGCATGGACCCCAGTAGCGAGATAATTTTGACTTTCACGAATGTTTCCCCGTGGCGGCACTAAAGTTTTGATTTTGCAGCATGGCACTGATGCCAACCGCGACCAGCGCTGCACCAAACACGGCCGCGGTAATACGCGCCACATCGATATCGCCAGCCGGGCTCAGGCCCACGCCAAAAGCGAGGGCCGACAGGATCAGAAAAATACCGAGATAACCCGGGACGATTCGGGATCTTGTCCAGGCCGCGCCCAGCAGTGCGTAGCCGATTACCGTCAGTAAGCCGGAAAGCGGGAATGCGATCGCAACCATGCCCATGGCGTCGCCGGCACCGTGGTCGTTAATCACGGCCGGGTAGTTTGCTGCCAGGAAAGGGGCGATTAGCACCTCGTAGTAGTCGAGTCCGAAAATCATCATCATGCCGATAAACAGCATGACGTATCCGGTCAGGCCGAGACGACTGGCGCGCAGTGCCGTAACCGCGTAGAGCGCCGTCGTGCCCAACAGGCCGAGTACCAGGGAAACCGAGAACAGTAGATGTATTAATATCCAGTTCGACGAAGCGATGACATCCGGCACCATATGCTGCGGGTGCGAGACATAGGAGTAACCAAGCGCGAGTCCGCTGATGATCATTAGCAGGCCACCTGCGCGTATGAACTGCAGTACCGTCATTTTCAGCCCCCGATCTGAAAGGCACATTATAAGCCAATCGAATCTGATCGTCAGGCCTGTCGGGTAACGCCTTTTACGGTGATGCCCAGGTAACGCCTGTTGAGGGCTTCTCTGACCGGTTTTTACCCGCTGGCCAGTATTCTGAAGTCACTGGGTGTTAAACCGGGCCAGGCCTTTTCCTGGGCCTGTCTATTTCAGGCAAAAAACAATAATCGCCGGGTCACCGCTAGCGCGTTTCCCGGCGACTACCCCTCCAATTACCCCGTTCGCTCGGCTGCCATTTATGGCATCATGCGTCGCTGTTAGTGAAAAAACCAGGTTCGGGAGAATTACAGGTGTCGGTAAATGAAACAATCGTAACGGATTTGATCAACAACGGAATCGAGTTTGTTACAACGGTCCCCTGCAAACAGCTGGCGGGTGTCATCGAGCAGATTGATCAAAGCGATCAGATCTTTCATATACCGTCCAACAAGGAGGACGAGGGCATGGGTCTATGCGCGGGTGCCTTCATGGGCGGTAAGCGCTCCGCGATCATCATGCAGAATACCGCGATCGGGGTGACCATCAATACGCTGGCCACGCTGATCCAGTACTACCATATTCCGCTACCGATGCTGATCAGCTATCGCGGTGAAATCGGCGAGCCGGTCGCCTGCCAGGTCGAAATGGCGGTGCATACGAAGGCATTGCTGGCGCAACTGAATATACCGACCTATCATTTTCATCACCCGGACGACGCGAACGAGCTGGACGCGATTCTCAGGCACTGTTTCATGTGCAAGAAGCCGGTCGCGATTCTAACCGATGCCAGTTTCTGGAAGGGGGCCTGAGATGATTCGCAGCGAGGTTTTAAAAACACTGATTCCAGTTATTTCCGACAAGCTGGTGATCTGCAATATCGGATTACCCAGCCAGGAGCTGCATCTGCTCGATGACCAGCCGAGCAATTTCTACATGCTCGGCACCATGGGGCTGGCATCTTCGATTGGTCTCGGCCTGGCCCTCGCGCAAAGAGACAAGGTGATTGCGATCGACGGCGACGGCTCGGTGTTAACCAACTTCGGTACCCTGCCGACCATCGCCAACAACGTGGCGGATAATTTTATCCTCCTCATTGTCGATAACGGCAGCTATGGCTCCACCGGGGATCAACCCACTTACGCGGGCCGCAAGACTTCCCTGGCGGCGGTGGCAAAGGCCTGTGGCTGTGAAAATGTGATCGAGTGCCGGGCCGAGGAAACCGCGGCGGTGCTGCAAGACGCGCTGGACTCCAACGAAATGACGATCATCGTCTGCAAGTGCGAGTCCGGAAATATAAAAGTACCGGTAATCGATATCGATCCCGTCGTGATCAAGGACCGTTTCATGAAAGAGGTTCAGTCGCGAAACACTCGTTGATGGGTCGACGCAATTGGAATGCCCCCGCTCATTGGTACTCGAATACTTTAAACCAGAGCATAAGAGAGAAACCAGTGACCGGAACGCTACTTACCGAGTAATTCAAACAGCAAGCCAACGCCTCATCGACGCGAACCTGTCCATAAACTGGATCGGTTTCGCTCTCGTCATTGGTGTCGAGACGACTGATGAGCGTATCGCAATAAAAAGCCCGTCAGGATTTATTAAAATAGCAGGCCGAAGCTAATCGCGCTGGCGTCGATGTCATCTTTGTCAAGATATTGCATGTATTCGATATTTAAAGCCACCTTATCCGAGACATCGAAATTTGCACCGAAACCGTAAGACAGGTCTGATTCATCATCCGACTCCGATTCCGAACCAAGGGTCCCCAAATCAACGTCTATGGTGTAATCAACCACGGTAAATCCGATGATTCCGTATACCGAGACTGCGCCACCGGTATTGGCTTGCCCGACCAGGTAAATTCCCAATATTGTGTCAATATCAAGCTCGGCGCTTATATCGCCAAAAATCGGAACGGTTTCCGATACATCGTCATCCGAGAGGCCAAAACCAATCCTGCCTTCGAATCCGACGCCATTGTCACCCATACTCCCGATCCTAAAAACGGCCGCAGTTGGCTCCAGATCCAGATCATCCTCTTCTACCTGGGCATACTGAAATCCAAAATAAGTCTCATCACTATTAGCAGCAACTGCGTTGGTTCCCAGAAGAATTCCCGACATCATTAAAATTACGATGAATAAACTCGATTCAATTTTCATTTCAATTCTCCGCTTAAGAAAATCAATATAAATCACAATGAAATATTTTGTTTCTTAATAATTAAATACTAGATCAAGTACTTGCCAATGTATTGAGTTCGATCAAGTAACCAATTTTAATCTGGCTCAGGTTCGAAACCATTTGTCGATATTTATGAGCGCAGCACTACATCGTGACGATTAATGCCTCGTCCGAATGAAATCGCTGTTTTCGAATAATGTTTAGGAAAGTAACAGACCTGTCTCTTTCGGCTGAGTCTTTCCACGGATGGGCCAATGCTAAGCGACAGTTTCCAGTCGATTGGTTTTGCCGTGATTAACCTGGAGCCCGACCTGGTGGAGTTTTCTCGAGGCCGGTGTATTAGATTATTGCCGGCAAAAAAAATGGCCAGGTAACGGAATATGGGGTATCCCGGTATCCTGGCCGAAGGTTACAACCGAAGAGCGCGTGTAACTCTGATTCGGTTAATATTAGTCCCAGTTCAATGCGCCACCGGTTTGATACTCGGTCACGCGGGTCTCAAAAAAGTTTTTCTCCTTTTTCAGGTTTGCCTGCTCGTCCAGCCACGGTAGCGCGTTTTCGGCACCGGGGAACGGAATCGCATGGCTTAGTTTGTTGGCTCGGCGATTGGCAATAAAGCGAAATTGAGCAATATGGTCCTCGGCGCTATACCCCAGAATCGGATCCGGCAATAGAAACCGGGCGTAATCCATTTCCGCGGCTTCCGCTTCTTCCCACATTTGCTGAATCACTTTTGGATCGAGCTTGATATTCTCTTCCAGCACGATCTGCTTACAGACACGTATTCCGAAAGAGGCGTGCAGCACTTCATCGCGCATGATGTACTGAAACTGCTCTGCGGTACCTTTCATCAATCCGCGTCGCTGCAACGCAAAAATCGGGCTGAAACCGTTGTAAAACCAGGTGCCTTCGAACACGCCGGCAAAAAAGGTATAGGCCAGCACGAAGTTTTCGAGCTCGTCACGATCCCGCAGATCGATGTCCGGGCGCAGCACTGAATCGAGGCGCTTGTTACACATCTGGATCTTGCGGTGAATTTCCGGAACCACGCGGTAACGGTTGTAAATTTCACCCTGATCGAGTCCCAGGGATTCGATACAGTGCTGGTAGGTCCAGGTATGCATGGATTCTTCGTAAACCTGGCGCGCCTGGTAAATCTGCAATTCGGGCGCGGTCATCTTTTCCATTACCGCCAGGCCGATATTACGCATCGCGAGAATATCCGACGTTGTCAAATAGGACAGCACGTTTTCATAGACATGCCGCTCTTCGAGCGTGAGTTTATGTTGATAATCATGCACATCCTGGGTCATGTTGATATCAAGCGGAGTCCAGTGATTCTTGTTGGCGTTGAGGAAGTATTCCCAGGCCCACGGGTACTTGAACGGGGCCAGCTGATTGATATCGGTAAGGCCGTTAACAACTCGCTTGTCTTCGGGATTTACCGGCTTGGCCGTCAACGGGGCAGCAGGCTGGTATGTTTCGTCGGCACCAGTATCTGCAGGCGGCAGTTCAGGTGCCTGCGGAATAACCGCTGGCTCCGTATTCATCACCGGTAATTCCATCGCCGGTTCCGCGGCTCCAGGTGCTTGTGGGCTTAGTGGTTCATCCCAATTCAACATTTGTATCTCCTGCTTGTTTATCTACTTCTGGTTACTGACATGCTTCACAATCTGGATCGAGTATCGAGCAAACTTTAGGCTCTTCTTCCAGCGCCGGTTCGGGTTCCTGGGTTGCCGATTTCTCGACCGCAGTCGCGCCTAGCGAGCGCAGGTAGTAGGTGGTTTTCAGGCCACGTACCCAGGCTAGCTTGTACAGGTTGTCGAGCTTTTTGCCGGACGGCTCAGCCATATAAAGATTGAGCGATTGTCCCTGGTCGATCCATTTTTGCCGGCGCGATGCCGCTTCGACCAGCCAGCGCGAATCGACTTCAAACGCGGTCGCATATATGGTTTTTAATATTTCCGGTACCCGGTCGATGTTTTGCACGCTGCCATCGTAATATTTCAGATCGTTGACCATGACATCGTCCCACAGGCCCTGGTCCTTCAAATCGTTCACCAGGTAAGGATTGACCACGGTAAATTCACCGGACAGGTTCGATTTGACAAAAAGGTTCTGGTAAATCGGTTCGATTGACTGGCTGACCCCGCAGATGTTCGAAATCGTCGCGGTGGGTGCAATCGCCATCGTATTCGAGTTACGCATGCCAATGCTCATAACCCGCTGACGCAGGCTGTCCCAGTTCATGCGTGAACTGCCGTCCTGTTGCAGGTAGTCACCGCGAGATTCGCGCAGCCGCGCTACCGAGTCGATCGGCAGGATGCCCTGGCTCCAGAGCGAACCCTGGTAGCTGGAGTAGGTGCCGCGCTCCTCTGCAAGCTGGGTTGAGGCCGGCAAACTCGATGGCGTCTTCCGACGCATAGGGAATATGCTGCTTGAACAGCGCGTCCTGGAATCCCATGATGCCGAGTCCGACCGGTCGATGGCGCAGGTTGGAGGTACGCGCCTGCGGCACGCTGTAATAATTGTAATCAATCACGTTATCCAGCATGCGCATTGCGGTGTTGATGGTTTGCTCGAGTTTCGCAAGATTCAGGCCGTTTTCGTCGACATGCTGGGGCAGGTTGACGGAGCCCAGGTTACAGACCGCAATCTCGGTATCCGAGGTGTTCAGTGTAATCTCGGTGCACAGGTTGGATGAATGCACGACACCGGCATGTTGTTGCGGCGAGCGGATATTGCACGGGTCCTTGAAGGTTATCCACGGATGCCCGGTTTCAAACAGCATGCCGAGCATTTTGCGCCATAAATCGATTGCCTTGATGCGGCGAAAAGACTTGATCTCGCCCCGGTCAGCCTTTTCTTCATAGGCCACGTAAGCGACTTCAAAATCGGTACCGTAGAGGTCGTGTAACTCGGGGACTTCGCAAGGTGAGAACAGCGTCCACGGACCTTCCTCGGCAACCCGTTTCATGAACAAATCGGGAATCCAGTTGGCGGTATTCATGTCGTGGGTGCGACGTCGCTCGTCGCCGGTATTTTTCCGCAGATCGAGAAAATCCTCGATATCGAGATGCCAGGTTTCGAGGTAGGCACACATTGCGCCTTTGCGCTTACCACCCTGGTTAACCGCTACGGCGGTATCGTTGGCGACCTTCAGGAATGGTACAACGCCCTGTGATTTACCATTGGTGCCCTTGATGTGCGAGCCCATGCCGCGCACGCGGGTCCAGTCGTTACCCAGACCGCCCGCAAACTTGGACAGCATCGCGTCGTCCTTGATCGCACTGAAAATACCGTCGAGATCGTCCGGTACCGTTGTCAGGTAACAGCTCGACAGTTGCGGACGCAGGGTTCCCGAATTGAACAGGGTCGGAGTGCTGCTCATGAAATCAAACGAAGACAGCAGGTTGTAAAATTCGATGGCCCGTTCTTCACGCTTTACCTCGTTGATCGCAAGACCCATGGCCACCCGCATGTAAAATGCCTGCGGTAATTCGAAGCGCACATCGTGAAAATGTATAAAGTAGCGGTCGTACAGGGTCTGCAGCCCGAGATAGTTGAACTGGTGGTCACGCTCGGGTTTAAGGGCGTTACCCAGAAGCTCGAGGTCAAACTTGAGCAGTTCCTTGTCGAGCAGTTCGAGCTCGGTCGCTTTCTTGATGTAATTGCCAAAATATCCGCAGTATCGGTCGCACATTTCGACAAAAGTCGCGCTGGGTGCGCCATCATTAATAAAGCTCAGCGATTCGTAACGTAATTCGTCGAGTAACAGGCGAGCGGCGACCTGCGAGTATTCCGGCTCTCGATCGATCAGCCCGCGTGCACTCATCACAGCCGTGGGGCTGATGTTTTTCTGCGCTACCCCGTCGAACAGGCTCTTGATGGTGGTATTGTAATAAACCTGCTCGGCGCTGACGCTGTCCAGCCCGGCACAGGCTTCATTAATAACCGTTTGCAGGCGCTGGGTGTCGAGCGGTGCAATACTGCCATCTTCCAGCTTGACGGTGAGCTCGGAGCATTCGTCCTCGTGGAATTCTTCCGGTGCATCGATCCTGCTCTGCGCGCGTGCGGCAGCACGCTCTTCGCGGTAAAGCACGTAGGAGCGCGCGATTTTCTGTTCGCCATTGCGCATCAGGGCCAATTCAACCTGGTCCTGGATATCCTCGATGTGAAAAGTGCCACCATCGGGTTGACGCCGGGTCAGCGTGGCGACCACGAGATCGGTTAACTTTTCGACGGTTTCATGAACCCGGGTTGAGGCGGCGGCCTGGCCACCTTCGACGGCCAGGAATGCTTTGGTCATTGCAACCGCAATCTTGTCTTTGTCGAAACTGGTTAACTTGCCGTTACGGCGTACGACGTTGTAATTATTGCTTAGCGAATTGTCTTTGTCGGTGGTGACAACCGGCACTGACTTGTCAGGTGCGGCGGCTGTGTCTGTTAAGGGTGATTCAATATTTTGCATTTAAAGCCCGGTCCGTGATTACCAAATTTACTGCTCGGATATGATCCGCGTTTCTGACTCTCTGGCTATTTCTTCCTGTGGATAGTTAAAGTAGTTTCAAACTATCGCAAACAAGTATTTGTACTCTTGGTAGATTGGAATCAACCAGCCAGCATTTAATATTAATTATCGGTTAAATTTAACCTGACACACAATATA
>CALZHS010000052.1 GCA_945787265.1 uncultured Gammaproteobacteria bacterium
TCGGCTTCCTCGATAATTTTCGCGTTCTCTTCCCATTCTGCGCCCAGGTTTCTGGCACGTGCATTCTTAAGCTTGGCTGCGTAGATGGCATTACGAACCTCGGGTGTCGCACCCTCGCATTCTTCTTCCATTGCAACTTCAGTCATCTCTTCAGAGGACTGCTGACAGCCTGCGATCAGACCTGACGTGATTACGGCAATAGCCGCAACTTTAAGTAGTTCTGTTGGTTTCATCTATTGTTTTCTCCGAGAACTTTATCGAATTAATTGCTTAATGATTTTTGTGAGCCCATTTTGCCAAGAAGACTACATCGATCAACCCTTTAGAGCAAGTTTTTAATGTAAATATTACTCAATTAGCGGCGATTATAGACCAATTTTCGGAGATTACAGCCGAACTGCAAATTGATTGAACGATATCTCCTGCTTGAGCAGTCGGCATCCGCTATTGATAAACATTCATCGATATTGTAAAACAGCGGCAATTTCGGTCAAAAGGAACCCGGAAATGAAAGCGGAAGGGCTCGCCATCTATCATAATCCAGCATGCAGCAAATCTCGCGAAGCGCTTCAGATTCTGCAGGATAATAATTTGAGTCCTGAAATCATCGACTACCTCGATAACCCGCCATCGCCACAGGAACTGAAGGAACTCATTGGGATACTGGGCGTCTCGGCGCGAGACTTACTGCGGACCACCGAACCGGTTTACAGGGACGCGGAGCTTGATGATTACAGCCTCAATGACGATGAAATTATCGAAGCGATCTGCGAATACCCTGCACTGTTGCAACGCCCCATCGTGATTTCCGATGGCCGGGCAATTATAGGGCGCCCACCGACCAGGATACTTGAAATCCTTGCATAAAATTCTGATTGTCTATTTTAGTCGCCATGGCAGCGTCGCGCGCATGGCCGAACAGGTGAGCCTCGGCGTAGATTCCAACCCGGCCTGCGAAGCCGTCGTGCGCTGCCTGCCAACAGTAGCTCTCTCCACCGAACCAGCCGAGCAGGCCGTTCCCAAGAGTGGTGTTCCCTACGCCAGCCTCTCCGATCTGGAAACCTGCTCCGGATTGATCGTCGGCAGCCCCGGATATTTCGGCAACATGTCTGCCGCGGTAAAATATTTTTTCGACCAGACCAGCGCGTTATGGCTCTCGGGTGGATTGATCGGTAAGCCGGGTGGCGTGTTTACCGCAACCTCCAGCATGCATGGCGGGCAGGAAACTGTCTTGACCAGCATGATACTGCCGCTACTGCATCATGGCATGCTGGTTACCGGCATTCCCTACTCGGAACCCGCGCTCAATCAGACAAGGTCCGGGGCAACACCCTATGGTGCCAGTCATGTCGCGGGGCAGAGCGGCCAGGCGCTGAGCGACCATGAACGTTCGGCCTGCAAGGCGCTGGGGCGACGCATTGCCGACCTTGCCTGCAAGCTCGCCTAGCAATTAAATAATATGCACTTACTCAAAATCGCCAGCCTGTTGTCCTGGCTGGGCCTGCTCGCTTGCCAGCTCTACCTGTTGTGGCCCGCCAACGAAGTTCACTACTACTGGGTAATCCTGGCTGCCCTGCCCCTGCTGATTCCGATCAAAGGTTTGCTGTTTGATCAACGCTACACCTACCGATGGATTGGTTTCATGACGCTGGTCTATTTCTGTATCGGTATCAGCGAGCTGGTAGCAAATCCGCAATTGCGCGTCTACGGCCTGGGAACGACGGTCAGCAGCACGCTACTGTTCCTGGCGAGCATTTACTATGCCCGTTACCTCGGGCTTCAGCCACGGAATTGAGCTAGAGATTGTGCTCGAGCAGCGCCTGCTTGACGAGTGGGATGGTAACCTTGCGCTGCTGTGACAGGGATGCGCCGTCCAGCCGCCGCAGTATTTCCATTTGCGCGGACAGGTTACGGGCATAATGGGTCATCAGGTATGAAATCACGTCATCGGTTAATACAATACCGTTCAATCGTGCGCGCTTGCGCAGAATTTCACGAATCTCGAGCTCGCTGCTGTCTGGAAGTTGCAACATCAGTCCCCACTGCAGGCGCGACTGAAAATCGTCAAGGCTGGTTGCCAGTTCATCCGGTTTAACTGACATCGCAAACAGGAATCGAAATTCGCCGTCGCGACAACGATTGATAACCTGGTAGAAACAGGCCTCCCATTCCGGGTTACCCGCGATGGCATCCAGGTTATCAACCGCGAGCACATCGCAATTCGCAAAGCCTTCGAACGCGCTCGCATCGCACTGCAGTAACTGAGCCGCATCATAGATCTGCAGCTGTACGCCACTGCGCCTGGCCAGCTCGGCGCTGGCGTTTAACAAATGTGTCTTTCCGCTTGCGCTTGCTCCCCAAAGACCGATCTGCACCTCGCCATTGCCAACAACAAGCGCCTTGATGCTGGTCTGGATCAGCTCTGCCCGGTCAGATATATAGTTTTCAAAACTGAACTGGCGATCAAGCGAAAGCGGTAACGCGATCTGTTTAATTGGCGACTCCACGATTGATGTAGCTGTAATTCAGGATGATCTGTTCTTCGTCGCCCGTGCTTAGCTGGGGAAAATCCTCCTGCTCCAGCACATCTCCGAAATCGATCAGGCGCTGCAAGTCTTCGGGATCATTGCGCAACCTGAGGCGGTAGGTAATGACATCGCCGTTTATCATTGCAACGTGCACACTATCGACAACATTCAGGGATTTCAGATATTTCTGAACCTTGATCAGGTTATCGATGCCGTCCAGTGCAGACACGCTGAGCAATAGTGATTGCTCGCCCCGCCGATGATCTTCCAGTGCATACTCGAGTGCCAGTATTTTTGCCAGGTGCCTGATAACCTGGTCGATTACCTGCTGCTTGGATGGGGCTTCAAATTTCCATTTAAATATTTGATCGGCAAAACGCACCTCCCAGTCACCGCGCCAGCCCTGGCCACTGCGACCCAGGAGCTGGCCGACCAGCAGCGCGTCCGGGGCGTATCGTAACGCCATGGTTTGAATCTTGCCGAATTCGCGGGAAGCGACATCACTTATACTAACCAGGCCGATGTCCTCGAGGTCCATCAGCGGAAACAGCACCGGCACCGCGTGAGTCGATGCGGCCTCGTCAAGCGCCTCGACCAGGCCCGGGGTTGCATCCTGCGATACCAGTTTGATGTTTTCGTTGACATCATAGGAAATCACCAACAGGCTGCTCGGGCGTTCGCGCCCCCACACCGGGAAGTTGTGTTCTCGCAGCAGGCTTTCTATCAATTGCTGGTCGAAATCGATGCTCAGGTAGAGGCGCCCGACGTCGGGCTCTTCGTCTTCTGGCAAACTGCGGTTGATGTATCGAAACTGCTTGACGTAGCGAGCGCTGCTTTCGATTGGCCGCTCAAAGGCCGGGCTGCGCAGGGCGTCATCCGATCCACTCACCTTCACGATCACCTGCCTGAAAGCCTGGCTGAAGGAATCAAGCCTTAAACTCGTGGTTTGATCCGCTACCGGTAATTCCACGGTAAACAGATCGTCCACCGTTACCGCATCCGCTGGCAGGCTTAGCGAGCCCAGCAATACCGACAATAGCGCTAAAAGTTTGTGCGACTTCATTATTTGCCTATTTTCATCCACGGACATTTGCGTTCAAGGCGTGTAAAATACCACACCACTATTGTTTCCTGAACCAACAAACCATGAATCCCGGACGATCTTTGAATTATCGCGATGCCGGCGTCGATATCGACGCGGGTAACGAGCTGGTAGAACGCATTAAACCTGCGATCAAATCTACCCGACGGGAAGGGAGTGTCGGCAGCATCGGCGGCTTCGGAGGATTATTCGAGTTGCCACTGAATCGTTACCGGAATCCACTACTGGTCTCGGGAACTGACGGAGTCGGCACCAAGCTCAGGCTCGCCATCGAACTCGACAATCTTGATGGCATCGGCATCGACCTGGTTGCGATGTGCGCCAATGATATCGCCGTTCTCGGTGCCGAGGCGCTGTTTTTTCTCGACTATTACGCCACCGGTCATCTGCAGCTTGAGCAGGCCGAGCGAGTTCTCAAGGGAATAGCGTCAGGCTGCAAACAGGCCGGTTGCGCATTGATTGGCGGCGAGACTGCCGAAATGCCGGGTATTTATCAGCCCGGGGATTTTGATCTGGCCGGATTCTGTGTCGGGATCGTGGAGAAAGACGGCATCATCGATGGCAGCCGTGTTGCCGCGGGCAACCACCTGATTGCCCTCGCCTCGTCGGGGGTACATTCAAACGGTTTTTCCCTGGTGCGCAAAATCCTCGAAGTCTCGGCTGCAAAATTGTCACAGGATTGCGGCGGACAATCGCTTGCTGACGCACTGATTGCGCCGACCCGGATCTACGTTAAAAACCTGCTGGCGTTATCCGGCAACTGCCAGATCAATGCCATCGCGCATATCACGGGTGGTGGCCTGGTCGAAAATATTCCGCGCGTGCTGCCGGATCAACTCGGTGCCAGAATCGATTTATCCAGCTGGCAACCGGCACCCGTTTTTGACTGGTTGCAACAGGCGGGCAATATCGACCAAATGGAAATGCTGCGTACCTTTAACTGCGGTGCGGGAATGGTACTTGCGGTTGATGCGGAACAGGCCCAACCATGTCTCGAGCAACTGGCGCAGCTCGGTGAAAACGCGTGGACCATTGGTGAGGTTATACCGCGGGAAAACAACGCACCGGTTATTTTCACATGACCAGCCGCATGACGCTGGCGATTTTGATCTCCGGCAACGGCTCCAACCTGCAGGCGATTATCGACGCGATCGAGACGGGGCGTCTCAATGCCGAAATCACATCCGTGGTTTCCGACAACCCGGAAGCCCATGGTTTGTCGCGCGCGACCCGACACAATCTTCACAGCCGGGTAATAGATGCCCGTGACTACGCCAGTCGATCAGACTATGATGAAGCCTTGCAGCACTATCTGGAACTCATTGCCCCGGACTATATCGTGTTAGCCGGCTTCATGCGCATATTGACCCCTGGCTTCATCGACGCATTCGAACATAGAATTCTTAACATACATCCCTCGCTGCTACCTGCATATAAAGGCTTGAACACTTACCAGCGGGCACTTGACAATGGCGAGACGCAACACGGTGTTAGTATCCATTTAGTGACTGCAGAACTCGATGCGGGCCCGATTATCCTGCAGGCAAGTTATGCCATCGAAGCCGGTGATAGCGTCGAGGATCTGCAAACCAGGGGGCACCAGCTCGAACACATGATGTATCCACAGGTATTGAGCTGGCTCAGCGATAACAGGTTAACCATTAAAGACGGACAGATATATTATGAAAAGGCATTGCTTGAACAGCCAATCCTCTTCGATCGCTAGCCTGTTACTGCTGACTCTTGCGCTGGTCTCGCCCGGATCAGGCGCCGAAGTTCCGCTACGAACCTTTAACGCCAGTTACGACCTTTACCAGGGCGGCATGCATATCGCTAATGCCGAACTCAGTCTGCAAGATTCGGATGGGCTCTGGCGTTGGCGCATGTCAACGCGGTCGCGCGGTATTTATTCATTTTTTATCAGCAGTAGCCCCTACTCGGAAACCAGCTTTACCCAGACTAATAATGACATCCAGTTGCATCGTATTCTGGTCACAGACGCGGCAGATAAAAAGAAAAACGAATCAGCGAACTTCGACTGGAACAAGGGCACCATTGCCGTACTTCGACGCGGCAAGCAAAAACAGCTTGCGCTCGATGCCAGCGTTTATGATTACCACAGTATTCACCTGTTGACGGCGGCGATGAGGCTGCGAGAGCAAAAAAACACAACCGTCGATTTTTACGTTAAGGGAAAACTGGTCAAGTCAAGAATCGTCTATAGCGGCACGGGGAAAGTTAATATAAACGGGGAGTCTATCGACGCGGTCATCTACGAGCAGATGATGGTCCGATCAAACTCGAAAATTAAGTACTACTACGATGCCGAGAATCCGCTGCTGCCGTTGCGGATAGAGAAGCTAGAGTCCGGCGAAAGTCCATCCATCCTGTCGCTGCAGAAAGTCACCTGGGATTTATAAACGGGTAAAACCCTGCTGGTTTTGCAGTCGCTCGATTTCGGCGGGTGCGAACGGCACCTGCTCGATAAAACTCGGGAGTTCGTTTTGCTCGATATCGAGCACCCGCATCATGGTCTGGCAAGCCTTGATATCGATGATGTTGTCCTGGTCCAGCAGGCGCGCGCGCTCCACCACCGACCGGTTTGAGGCATAGTTGTTTTTCTGAAATAACTGCAGTTCGTCACCGTGCAGGACAATTGCGATTTTGCCATGCTCATTCGGGTTAAACAGTGCTCGCAGATCCTCGGCACGATCCAGTACCACATCGAGTTGCTGCGAAGAACTCACGGTCACGCTGAATACGTAGCCTTGCGTTTGCGTCTCGTCGAGCGCCCCGACAGGTAAGGCGACTAGTGCCAGCAGCAATAAAAAAATCGAGGGTGAAGGTATACGCATTCTAGTCCGACCCGGCAATCATCATATCGTCTATTAATATTGAGCCGCAGCGAATGTTGCCCCTGAAATCGATATCGTTTCCAATTTCGACTATACCTTTGAACATGGCTTTCAGGTTGGACGCGATAGTCACTTCCTCCACGGCGCGATCCAGTTTGCCATTTTCAACCCAGAAACCCGCGGCCCCGCGCGAATAATCGCCCGTTACCCCGTTGACCCCGTGCCCCATCAATTCGGTCACCAGGAATCCACGGTGCATCGCGGCCAGGCATTCGTGAAAGGATTTGCCGGTATCATCCAGGATAAGATTATGAAGCCCGCTGGCATGGCCGGTCGAGGTCAATCCCAGCTTGCGCGCCGAATAGCTGTCCAGCAGGTAATGCTGGATCACCCCGTCGGTAACCAGTTGATTAGCCTGCGTCGCGACACCTTCCGAGTCAAAATTAGCTGATCCGAGCGCCTGCGGGATAAAAGGATCTTCGTTCAGCTGCACGAAATCGGGAAAAACGCTTTCGCCCACGGCATCCAGCAGAAAACTGGCCTTTCGATACTGGGCCGCACCGCCGATTGCAGACGTGAAACTGCCAATGATGCCGCGCGCAAGCTCGGGCACAAACAGCACCGGGGCCTGCTGGGTACTCAGTTTACTGGCATCGAGTCTGCGGACGGTGCGTTCGGCCGCCTTCTCGCCAATACTTCGAGCGCTCATGAGTTGATCGGGATGTCGACTGATATCGTACCAGTAATCACGTTGCATATTCCCGTCTGACTCGCCCACGACCGAGCAGCTGATGCTGTGCCGGGTCTTGCGCTCGGCCTGCAGGAATCCATGAGAATTGCCGTATACCGACACACCCGCATTCAGATCGACCGAGGCACCCTCGGAGTTGACGATCCGCTGATCGTACTCGAGTGCCGCGTTTTCACACTCCAGCGCCAAATCGATAACCGTCTGCGGCTCGAGATCCCAAGGATGATACAAATCAAGATCATTCATGTCGGTCGCCATCAGCCCGGCATCGGCAAGACCGGTACAGGGGTCCTCTGACGTATAGCGGGCGATATTACAGGCTGCCTCAACCGTTTTGCGAATCGCCTCAGAATCGAGGTTTGAAGTGCTCGCGCTTCCCTTGTGTTGACCGATATAGACGCTAATACCGAGACCATTGTCCTGCTGGTGCTCGATGGTTTCCACGCTTCCCATCCGCGTCGCAACTGAAAGGCCCTGGGTGACGGACAGGCCAGCCTCGACCTGGGTTGCGCCATTTGCCTGTGCCATTTGGATTGCATCGGCGACGATTTTTTTCAGCGAATCCGCTTGCGGAAATGCTAACATGCTGTTTTTTTCAAGATCCATCGAATCATTTTATCCCAGACAGTTATGGAAAACGAAGCAGAGATTGATGAAATCGAATATGTCAGCAAGAGTCAACTAAAACGAGAAAGCCATGCAATTCAGGATCTCGGCAAGAAACTGGCTGCATTATCGGCCGATCAGCTGGCCAGAATACCACTGGATCAACCGGTACTCGAGGCAATAGCGCTCGCAAGGCGCATTCAAAACAAGCGCAGCGCGCTCAAGCGTCATTACCAGTTTCTCGGCAAACTACTGCGCGCGCGCGATACCGACCCGATTTTTGCCGCGCTTAACGAAATTGATAACGAAAGTCGACAATCCATCCAGCACCATCACCGTGCAGAGCGCTGGCGCGACCGAATCATAGACCAGGGTAACGATGCAATCGAAGCCCTGGTAGCCGAAATT
>CALZHS010000053.1 GCA_945787265.1 uncultured Gammaproteobacteria bacterium
CAGCGCCTCGACGCGGGGCTTAAGAATTTCGACTAAGCGGTCGGCAACTTCATCACCGACACAGACGCCGACCGAGATTGCCATACAGCGTTCGCCGGCAGAACCGTAGGCTGCGCCCATAAGGGCATTGGCGACATCCTCGAGATCTGCATCCGGCAGAATCAGCATATGATTCTTGGCGCCGCCCATGGCCTGGCAGCGCTTGCCGTTCGCGGTGGCGGTGGCGTAGACGTACCTGGCAATCGGGGTCGAACCGACAAAACTCACGGCTTTGACACGCTCGTCATTGAGCAGCGTGTCGACGGCTTCCTTGTCACCATTAACGACGTTAAACACCCCGGCAGGCGCACCGGCTTCGATGAACAGTTCGGCCAGTCGGATCGGGCAGGACGGATCCTTTTCCGAGGGTTTCAGCACCACGGTGTTACCGGTAATCAGTGCCATCCCGGCCATCCATAACGGGATCATCGCCGGAAAATTAAACGGGGTGATGCCGGCCACGACACCGAGAGGCTTTCGCATTGAATAGATATCAATGCCGCGCGACACGTTGTCGGAAAATTCACCTTTCTGGGCATGGGGTGCGCCGCAGGCAAATTCGGCGACTTCGATACCACGCAATACTGACCCCATGGCATCTTCAATGACCTTGCCATGTTCGGTCGAAACCAGCGTGGCCAGTTCGTGCTGGTGTTTATAGAGCAGCTGCACGTAGCGCGCCATGATGCGTGAGCGCTGCAGCACCGAAGTTGCAGCCCACTCGGGGAAGGCTGCCTGGGCAACCTCGATCGCCGACTCGACTTCGGATTTGGAAGCCAGTGGTACTTCGCTGATGTTTACGCCCTTGCTGGGATTGAAAATATCACCGAAACGCCCGCTAGTGCCCGCGACCCGCTCGCCGTTAACGTAGTGGCTCAATTGGGAAATGTCTGGGGATACGGCTTCGGCTGGCTGGCTCATGTTAGTTCCTGTAGGGGCATAAACGATAAAGGGCGGTCATTATAGACAAGATACCCATGCAAAAAAATAGTTTTGTCCGCCAGCAGCTTGCGCGCAAAGCTAGTCCCTGGCAGCATCGGATCGCGCGCATCGATGCGGTACACAGGTTTTCGATGTCGATACCGGTAACGAGACAGTCAATTTTTGATGTGTAATTTAAAGTCGCTCACCGCGCAGGGTTGCAATACGCCGCTGCAACAGTTCAAGTGTCGCCTCGCTGGCGTTGATGGCATCACCCGCAACCAGCTCGATGCGGCTCAACATGCCCCGCGGAAGCAGCCGCGACATCGCGTTGCCATGGGCCCGACTGAAAAAACTGCCCCAAAGACCGCGTAGCGCTAACGGTATGACCGTAACCGGATCACGCTGCAGGATGCGACTGATGCCGGGTCTGAAAGTCCCCAGTTCTCCGCTTGCGGTAATTTTGCCTTCCGGAAAGATGCATACCAGTTCGCCCTGATGCAGCGCGTCACTGATTTGATCGAAGGCAGCTTCCATCATCTCCTTGTCCTCGTGCTCAGCCGCAATCGGAATCGCGTTTGCGGTGCGGAATAAAAATGACAGAATCGGCAGCTGGAAAATCCGGAAATAGATAATGAAACGTATCGGACGACGGATGCATCCGGCCAGTATCAGGGCATCGACAAAGCTCACATGATTGCAGATCAATACCGCTGGCCCTTCATCGGGAATTTGATCCAGCCCTTTTTTATCAACCCGATATATCGTGTGCACCAGCAGCCAAATCAACAGGCGCATGATGAACTCGGGCACGAGCATAAAGATGAATAAAGCAACCGCAGCATTCATTATTGCCATGATTAAAAACAATACCGGAATCGAGACGCCGGCAGACAGCGCAAACAGGCCATACAGCGAAGCGATTACCATGAACAGTGCATTCAGGACATTGTTGGCGGCAATAATGCGGGAACGCTTTTCGGGTCGGCTGCGCTGCTGTACCAGCGCGTAGAGAGGCACGATGTAGACACCGCCGGAGACACCCAGCATGATGATGTCAACGCACACCCGCAGGCTTGTGCCCTGCCCCAGGAAGTTTGCGGGACCGATTAACTCGCCGCCGGGGGAAAGGTCCTGGTTGAAGTAGAGATCGATGCCAAAAAGTGTCAGCCCCAATGCTCCGAGCGGTACCAGGCCAATCTCGACGATACGGCCGGAAAGGCGCTCGCACAGAAACGAGCCGGCACCGATACCAACCGAAAACATGGCCAGCAGTAATATGTAAACCTGTTCATTGGCACCAAGTTCGTAACGAACGAAGTTGGGTAACTGGGTAATATAGGTGATACCGATAAACCAGAACCATGAAATACCCATTACCGAGTAAAACACGGTCAAATTTTCACGCGCGTCGCGCAGAATATTGGCGGTCTGTTTTGGTAAATTGAAACTGATTTTCAGTCCAGGATCACCCGCGGGCAGAGCAGGTATGCCACGGCTGGCCCAGTAACCGAGACAGGCGGTAACGACTACACCGATGGCCATCGCCAGGTAACCCAGCCCAATCACGAAGACGCTCAAAATGAGCCCCATCAGGATTGCGATAAAGGTACCGAATCCGACCATGGCGTTTCCGCCCACCAGTTCCGCGGGCTTTAGCGCCTGGGGCAGTAAGCTGTATTTAACGGGCCCGAACAGGGCAGACTGGGTTCCCATTAAAAACAGAATTGCCACCAGCAGCACTGGGCTCTGCATCAGGAAGGCGACCCCGCCAAGCAGCATGATCATGATTTCCAGTAACTTGATACGCCGGATCAGCATCGACTTTTCATGTTTGTCAGCCAGTTGTCCGGCAATGGGTGAAAACAGGAAAAACGGGAGAATAAACAAGCCGGCCGCGATATTGACCAGGCTGTTGCTTTGCTGTTGGGAAATATTCGCCGCCTGGAATGCAATAAATATCGTTAACCCGTTTTTATAAAGGTTATCGTTGAAGGCACCTAACAACTGGGTCAGAAAGAATGGTCGAAAGCGCCGGGTTGACAGCAGCTTGATTGAATCAGGCATCACGAGCTCACATCGAAGCTGGAAGGCTAAAAGAATGTGCCAGTTAGCGCAATGAATTCCTCGGCCGCTGTATCCCTGAAGCGGCCGGAGTTGTCACCGGAAGCGCATCTTTGCGCAACAAAATAATGCCCGCAAGCCGCTAAAACTTTTATGCGACGGCGCAGTATTTTCGATTAGGCCACAAATTGACTACAGCATTGAGGACAAGTGCCGATTCGTCTGCTATTACCTTTGGCGGCATCTGTATATATCGGGTATTAAGGCGATGCCAGCGGGACGGGTAAAGACAGCCTTAAATTGACTGACTCTGACAGCGTCTCTGCCTGTCCGACCGCTGTCATTCGATATGCAATCGGGGCGGAAAATCCCGTGCGAATGGACTATAAGAGAACAAACACCTGGGTAGTTAAAAAAATAGCGTAACTTGAATGTCTTCAATTAAGATCCTATTGCGCCGTGACTGGTTTATCGGACTGGTCATGACCATCTTGTTTCTAGGTCTTGCAGAAACAGGCTGGTTTGCTGCGCTCGATCGCCAGGCCTACAATTTCGGGGTCAAGTTTTCAGCGTCAAAGGAGCCCCACGAAGACGTCGTGGTTGTCGCCATCGACGATAAATCGCTGCAGTCCCTCGGCGCATGGCCCTGGTCGCGAGATATCCTCGCCAGGACTACGCGCTTACTGACGATCGCCAAGCCCAGCGTCGTCGGTTTCACGATGCCCTTCGATACACCGCAATACGAAGCGGGTAAATCCTCGTTGGCCCAGCTGCGCGCTATCCTGAGTAAAGAAAAGAAGTTAAGTCGGCGTGTTAACAAGGCATTAGGTAAAACCGAATCGACATTGCTGGGTGACGAAAGCCTGGCCGGCAGTTTTAAATCAGGTGGTCGAATTGTGCTCGCGATGCCCTATATCCCGACCGAGAATCCTCCGGCAGGACTGAGCGCATCGCTTCCCCGCCACATTCAAAAATTTACCTTGCCCAGGGTCAGCGTAAACGGTAATGCTGGTCGTGGTTTCGGCTGGCCGACTCCGAAAGTCACGCGGGCGTCGGAACTCTTTCCTCCGATCGAAATTCTGGCAAGACAGTCAGGGGCTGTCGGCGTCATTAGTAACGTCGAGCGCTTCAATAACGAACCCCTGATCGTGCAGTATGGCAGTGATTTTCTGCCGTCGTTTGCGCTGATGCTTGCGACCCGCAGCAAGGGGATGTCGATGGAGCATATTGAATCCAGGGCGGGCACCAGCCCGATGCTGGGAGGAAAAGATCTCGGCACCGACATCGACTTCAATATCTACCCGCGTTTTTATGAGGACCGCAACGGTAAGTCGGCTTTCAAGGTTTATTCGCTCATCGACGTACTCGATGGCAGCGTGGCCCATAGTATTTTCGAGGACAAGATCGTTATCGTCGGATTGACTTCACCGCGCCTCACGCAGCCACGACTGACGCCGGTCGGACAGATGATTTCACCGACCCTCGCAATCGCTCATACGGTCTCCAGTCTGCTGAATAACGAACAATTCCTGTTACCCGACTGGGCCGTTTGGGCACAACGTGGACTCATCGTTGTTATCGGACTGTATTTGATGTTTGTGCTGGGACGTTTCCGCGCCAACACGGCATTTTTTCTAAGCCTGTTTGTCGTGCTGATGATATGCAATGCGCACTTTTTGCTGATGAGTTCGCAGGCCATATGGTTGCCGATGATGTCCGCGGTTGTCATGTTAATCATCGGGCACCTGATTCTTGGTGCACGCCAGTCCGTCAACGCGCGATTAAGTCAGGCGCGGAGCGAACTTTCAATCGCCAATCGTCTACTCGGCCAATCGCTGCACGCACAGGGAAACCTGGACCAGGCTTTTGTCAAGTATCGTAGCTGTGACGTGGATGAACCTCTGCTTAGCCAGGTTTACAGCCTCGGTCTCGACTATGAGCGCAAGCGCCAGTTCAACAAGGCAGCGGCAGTGTTCAAGTTTGTCCATGAGCACAATGAAAAATTCAATGACGTCAGCGAGCGCATCCAGCAAAATGAAAATGCCGCAAATGCCGTGGTTCTCGGTAGCCGGGATCCCACCGGTCCGGGCCCCAACCTGATTTCCGGCGCGGATACGCTTGAAAAGCCCAAGCTCGGGCGCTACCGCATCGACACCGAAATTGGACGCGGCGCGATGGGAATGGTTTACCTGGGCCAGGATGACAAGATAGGCCGTACCGTCGCGATCAAGACCATGCTGCTATCGGATGAGATCGAAGACGATATGCGCGATGAAGTCCGCAATCGATTCTTTCGTGAAGCCGAGGCCGCGGGAAGGCTTGACCACCCCAATATCGTTACCGTTTACGATGTCGGTGAAGAACAGGATCTCGCCTATATCGCGATGGATTATCTCAAGGGCAAGGATTTGTCAGCTTACTGTAACCCCAAGACCCTGTTGCCGGTGAGCGAGGTTTTTAACATCATCATTAACGTCGCCATGGCGCTTGATTATGCCCATCAGCAACACGTCGTGCATCGTGATATCAAGCCGGCGAATATCATCTATGATGACGAAAAACGCGTTGCCAAGATTACCGATTTCGGCGTTGCCTGCCTCACCGATGCGAGCAAGACCAAGACCGGTACCGTCATTGGCAGCCCTTACTACATGTCACCGGAACAGCTCGCGGGTAAGAAGGTTGACGGGCGCGCAGATCTTTTTTCTCTGGGTGTGATGATGTACCAGATGCTGTCCGGTGAATTGCCGTTCAAGGGTGATTCTATAGCCAACCTGATGTACAACATCGCCAATGAGCAGCATCCCGATATTCGACGTTTCCGTTCCGGTCTGCCGAACTGTGTTAATAACCTGATCGACAAAATACTGGCCAAGGAAGCCCAGCAGCGTTTCGCAAGCGGTGCCGAAATGGCAGAGTCGATGAAACGCTGCCAGGAGCATATCAGCGAGATGGAGGCGGCCTGAGGCCTGGCGTCTGTCCGCTTCAGGCGAGTGCCTTGAACCGCTCCAGTGCACGTTCGCGAGTTGTCTTCAAATCGAGCATCGGCAGCGGATAGTCCTCCCCGAGTTTTATGTTCGATGCCTGTAAAAGTTCCTCGCTCGCCTGCCACGGCTTGTGGCGGTACCTGGCCGGCAGACCGGAAAGTTCGGGGCAATAGCGCAGCAGGTATTCACCCTCGGGATCAAACTTTTCACTTTGCAGGACCGGGTTGAAAATTCGGAAGTAGGGCGCTGCGTCAGCGCCCGACCCGGCGCACCACTGCCAGCTGGCGGCGTTGCTGGCGAGATCAGCGTCCACCAGGCAATCCCAGAACCAGTTTTCACCGATACGCCAATGAACGAGCATATTCTTAATCAGAAATGAAGCAACGATCATCCTGACGCGATTATGCATGTACCCGGTTTGCCAGAGCTCGCGCATGCCGGCGTCGACAATCGGAAACCCGGTACGGCCCTCGCGCCAGGCCTGTAAGCCTACCGGCTCATCAAGCCACTCAAAGCGGTCAAACTTGCGATTGAAGTTCTGTTCCGGTAATTCAGGAAAGTGGTACAGCAGGTGGTATGAAAATTCACGCCAGGCGATTTCGCGCAAAAAATGTGCCGGCCCATCGCTGCGATCCTGCAGGCTGGCGATATCGATCTGGTGCCAGAGCTGGTGTGGGGATATCTCGCCGAAGTGCAGGTGTGGCGAGAGCCTTGAAGTCGCATCCAGTGCCGGGAAATCGCGCCCGCGTTTGTAATCAATGAGGGTAGCCTGCCAGAAAGTTTCGAATTTCTGTGCCGCCGCCGCTTCACCGATTTGCCAATGTTGGCACAGCGACTGGTGCCAGGAGGCGGTCGGTAACAGCTCCAGGTCTTCGATTGACAGGCTGCCGTCTACCGCAGAGGTATGCCAGTCAATGTGCTTCGGTGGCGCCAGCGGCTGGCGTGGCGTTGGCAACGACAGGCAGCCTTTCTGGTAAAAAGGGGTGAACACCCGATATGGGGTGCCATCATTTTTACTGACGCTCCAGGGCTCCCATAGCAGGCTCGCATTGAAGCTGCGGGTATCGATACCGCGGTCCAGCAGGTCAGACTTGATTTGAGCGTCACGTTTAATGCGCCAGGGCTCATAGCATCGATTCCAGAAAACCGATTCCACGGGCAAGCTGGCCGCGAGACGACTGACGACTTCACGCGCGTCTCCCCTGAAAATTCGGAGCCTGCCGTCAAGTGCACGATTCAACGACTCCAGCGAATGATGTAACCAGGTTCGGCTGGCAGCACCCATTGCCCAGTTGCCGGCATTGACATCATCCAGGATATAAATCGGCAAGACGCTGCCGGCCGCGACTGCGGCGTTGAGCGCCGGGTTATCTGAAAGTCTCAGATCCTGGCGGAACCATAGGATGGATAGGGGCTTTGCAGTCACGGTGGCAGGAAAATGTCGTCTGGCTAGAGCGAGTTGAGGAGCATGAGTTCGTCCGGATGCGGCTGCATGTAATACGAGCGTTCGATGTACTGATTCGGATTACGGCGAAAGTGATGACGCAGCAGGGTGATCGGAACAATCAGGGGCAGCAGTCCCAGGCGATAGTTCTCGATACAGGTACTAAGCTCTTCCTTGTCGCTTTTATCGAGATCCTGTTTTAGATAGCCGCGCACGTGTTCGAGGACGTTGACGTGGTTTGATCGCTTTGCGAAGATTTTCAGGATATTCATCATCTCGGCCAGGTAAAGCGGTGCATACTCCTCGATCGAACCCGTGTGCGCAGCCGAAAGCTCGCGCCCCAGCTTACGACCCCGTTGCTGGTCGTGGCTATAGAGTATGAGCTTGTGACGGGCATGAAAATCGGTCAGCGAGGCCCAGTCGAGGCCGGCGTCGAGCATCTCGTGCCAACGCTTATAGATGAAAACCCGTTTGACGAAGCTTTCCCGCAATACCGGGTCGCCGAGCCGGCCCTCTTCCTCGACCGGCAGGGTCGGGAAGTTCTGCATCATGGTTGCGGTGTAAAGACCGCTGCCGCCGCGCTGGGGCTGGTCTCCATGGTAGACCTTGACCCGCTCCATGCCGCAGCTGGGCGAATCCTTCTTGACGATGTAGCCGAAAATATCTTGATGCCATGACCGCTGTTCATGCGCACTCTGGACCAGGGCCTGGGTAACGTTCAGCGCGGCGTTTTTGTTGCCGATCGCTTCGATGTTACCGTCGACCTCG